>NZ_JAMJPH010000048.1:0-1000 GCF_023554635.1 Nocardioides bruguierae | reverse complement strand
CGGGCTCACCGACGGGCTCACCGACGGGCTCACCGACGGGCTCACCGACGGGCTCACCGACGGGCTCACCGACGGGCTCACCGACGGGCTCACTGACGGGCTGGTCGATGTCTGCGGTGACGGCGAGGAGGTGGCGTGATGACGAAGGTAAACAGCGACGCGGCCGACGCGCTGAAGCAACTGGCCTACCTGTCGTCGGCGTTGAAGGCACCCCGGATCATCGAGTCCGCCGCTCGGCTTGCCGACCACGCCCGCGATGCGGGCTGGACCCACGAGGAGTACCTGGCTGCGGTGCTGGACCGCGAGGTCGCCGCCCGCAACGCCTCGGGCGCACAGCTGCGGGTGCGAGCCGCGGGGTTCGGCGCCAGGAAGACACTCGAGGAGTTCGACTGGGACGCCCAACCCGGCGTCCGGCCGCAGATCGCTGCCTTGGCTTCGGGCGCGTTCCTGACCGAGGCCCGCAACGTCGTGTTGCTGGGCCCGCCGGGCACTGGGAAGACCCACCTGGCCACGGGGTTGGGCATCGCCGCCGCGCACCACGGGCACCGCGTCCTGTTCGCCACCGCCACCGAATGGGTCGCACGACTCACCGATGCCCACAGGTCCGGCCGCCTGCCCCAGGAACTCGCACGTCTGCGCCGCTACGGCCTCATCGTCGTCGACGAGGTCGGGTACCTCCCCTTCGAGCAGGACGCCGCGAGCCTCTTCTTCCAGCTCGTCTCATCCCGCTACGAGCACGCCTCACTCGTGCTGACCTCGAACCTGCCGTTCAGCGGCTGGGGAGGCGTGTTCGGCGACCAGGTCGTTGCCGCCGCGATGATCGACCGCATCGTCCACCACGCTGACGTCCTCACCTTGAAGGGCGCCTCCTACCGACTCCGCAACCGCGGCATCGACTCACTTCCCAGCGTTCGCACGCAGAAGACGGCAGACTGACACCACGCACCGGTGGCCCCATTTTCGACCGCCGGAACGGCTCCACTTTCGAGCGTCGTCGACA
>NZ_JAMJPH010000047.1:0-1249 GCF_023554635.1 Nocardioides bruguierae | reverse complement strand
GGTGGATTCAGCCTGTCGTCGCAACAGGTGGATCTGACTCGCCCGACAGTAGTGCGTCGAGTTCCTCCGCGGGGGTGCGCCACTTCAGTGTCTTGCGAGGACGGGCGTTGAGCTCGGCGGCGATCTGATCGAGCATCCCGGGTCCGTAGAACGAGAGGTCCTCGCCCTTGGGGAGGTACTGGCGCAGCAGGCCGTTGGTGTTCTCGTTGCTGCCCCGCTGCCAAGGCGAGTGTGGATCGCAGAAGTAGATCGACAGTCCAGTGGCCTCCGCGATCTGGACATGGTGAGCCATCTCCGAGCCCTGGTCCCAGGTCAGTGATCGACGTAGCTGCTCGGGCAGCATGGCCATCTTCGCCACCATCGCTTCCTGGACTATGTCGGCGGTGTGGCCGCCCGGCAGGTGCAGCAGCATCACGAACCGGGTGCTGCGCTCGACCAGCGTCCCGACCGCGGACCCTGACTGAGTGGATCCGAGGATCAGATCACCTTCCCAGTGCCCCGGGACCGCGCGATCCTCGACCTCAGGAGGCCGTTCGCTGATCATCACCATCCCCGCGAACCGCTGCCGGCGCTGATCTGGCTGGCGGTGGGGTTTGCGTAGCGTGCGGCCGGTGCGCAGGTGGCGGGCAAGTTCTCGCTTCAGTCCGCCTCGGGACTGCACGTACAACGACTGATAGATCGTCTCGTGCGACACCCGCATCTCCGCATCGTCGGGGAAGTCCTCACGCAGTCGCCGGGCGATCTGCTCGGGGCTGTGGTTCTGTCCCAGTCGATCTTGCACCTCGTGCCGCAGCCGCAGGCTGGTGGCCAACTTCGCGGGCTTGGGACGCCGAGCACGCCGGTCGGCCTTGCTCTGTGCGTTGACCGCACCGTAGTTGTCTTTCGGACCCCGAGCGGTGGCGTTGCGGGCCAGCTCCCGCGTGATCGTCGACCGGTGACGCCCCAACCTCCTCGCGATCTCTGCGGGACGGACCTTCGCGGCATGCAGCGCCTCGATGCGGCACCGCTCCGCATAGCTCAACGACCTGGACGGCTCCACCAGTCTCGGTTTCACGCCGCCAGACTCGGTCAACCAACGCAGCACGATCCGATCCGACACTCCAAGCGCCGCTCCGGCATCAAGCCAGGACCGATGCTCAGGAACCAGCTCCCAGAAAGCTCTCTCGACGCTCCGCCGTACCCGCGGCCGGCCTCCGACACCCATACACCCCTCCAGGGCTAGGTGTTGCGACCACCGCATGAACCCAAG
>NZ_JAMJPH010000046.1:0-1421 GCF_023554635.1 Nocardioides bruguierae | reverse complement strand
GTGAGCCCGTCGGTGAGCCCGTCGGTGAGCCCGTCGGTGAGCCCGTCGGTGAGCCCGTCGGTGAGCCCGTCGGTGAGCCCGTCGGTGAGCCCGAAGGCTCGGTCGTAGTCGGTGAGGTCGCGGACCAGATCGTGCGTGGCACTGGGGTCGGTATCCGCACGGGTCGTGGCGTGAGTGGTGGCGCGGGTGGCAGTGCCGGCGTCACCGGCCGACGTGGCTTGCGTGGCGTTCTGCTGGTACTGCTCGCGCAGGAGCTTGGCCGTGGTGACGTGTTCGGGGTCGGTGATGGTCATGCCACGGGCCCACACGCGTTGATGGGCCGCGACCAGGCGTCCCTCGTGCCTGACCTCGACGCGGTCCAGGTCTGCGCGGACGTCGACGAGCCGGCCGATCATGTTCGGGTCGACGGAGTAGTCGCAGGTGTCGATACGGACGTAGTAGTCGCGTCCCAGCCTGACCCGGTTGTCCCAGCCGACCGAGGGGTGAATCGGTGGCAGCGGGAGCATCGCTGCGCGGTCAGCGGTCAGCAGCTCGACGGGCCGCTTCTTCAGGGTCCGCACGACCCGGTTGTTGGCGACCTCGAGCCACGTGCGCAGCTGGGTGTTGAAGTCGGCCGGCCCCGTGAACGTCCGGCCGGGCATGAAGGAGGTCTCGAGGTAGCCGTTGCGGCGCTCGACGATGCCCTTGGACTGCGGGTCGTAGGGCTTGAGGCGCTGCACCGTGGTGGCCAGTACGCCGGCGAACTCAGCGACGCCGGCGGCGTGGCGACGACCGCGGCCGATGCCGGACTCGTTGTCCCAGATCAACCTGCGCGGGACCGCACCGAGTTCGCGGATCAGCTGCCACATGCCGAGCAGGAGATCCTCGGTGTGCCGGGTCGGGATCATCGTGGCCAGCGTGTACCGCGAGTGCGCAGCGGTGATCACCAGTACCGGGAGCAGTGCTCGGGTGCCGTCCTCGAGTGGGATCTTCCTCGGTGGGAACCACAGGTCGCACTGCGCGGCATCGCCCGCGATCCACGTCAGCCGGTCGGCAGGGTCCACGGGCCGGGCGGCGGGCCGCAGCCGCCGCACGTTCTCGCGGAACCAGGTGATCGACCCGGTCCACCCGACCCGCTCGGCGATCACGGTGGCCGGCATGTCGGGAGTCGCGGTCAGCAGCTGCCGCACCATCGGCTCCACGACGGTGAACGACGTCGAAACCGGCGGCCGCTGGTACTTCGGCGGGGCAGTGGAGGCCACCGCTCGGGCCACGGTCCCGCGTCCGATCCCCAGCTCCCGAGCGACCTGCCGCTGCGGGACACCGTCCGCGACAAGCCTCCGGATCAGAGCCCAATCCTCCATCGAGATCACCCATCCAATCTGTCTGGGTGGCCCCGTTTTCGACCGTCGTTCTGGCCCCAGATTGGAGCGTCGTCGTCA
>NZ_JAMJPH010000045.1:0-1596 GCF_023554635.1 Nocardioides bruguierae | reverse complement strand
CGACACCGACATGGCCGCCGAGATGATGAACTTCACCCGCTCCCAGATCCTCTCCCAGGCCGGCACCTCCATGCTCGCCCAGGCCAACCAGGCCCCCAACAACGTCCTCAGCCTCCTGCGCTGACCCACGGCCTGACACGGCCTGAACCCACGGCCTGCACCAGCCACTGGTCCCGGAGACCTGGACCAGCAGGACCCCCGACCCGCCACCGGCGGTCGGGGGTCCTGCTGCGTCCGGACCGGGCACAGGACCGTGACAGGGGCCGGCACCGGTGGCGCGCACCGCGGGCAGCACACGCTTGTGAGGAGGACGTGAAGAACGCCACGTCCCGATCAGGCGGGCCGCGATGGGCGCCGATGGACGGGTGCAGCCCACGGACGGGCTGTGCACCCCGTGACCAGGAAGGGACACCACGATGAGTCTCCGCATCAACACCAACGTCGACGCGATCAACACCTACCGCAACCTCTCCTCGACCCAGAACTCGATGAGCAAGTCGCTGGAGAAGCTCTCCTCCGGCTTCCGCATCAACCGCGCCGCCGACGACGCCTCCGGCCTCGCCATCTCCGAGGGCCTGCGCTCCCAGGTCGGCGGTCTCAAGGTCGCCACCCGCAACGCCCAGGACGGCATCTCCGTCGCCCAGACCGCAGAAGGCGCCCTCACCGAGGTCCACTCCATGCTCCAGCGCATGAACGACCTCTCGGTCCAGTACAACAACGGCACCCAGAACACGGACTCCCAGACGGCGCTGCAGACGGAGTTCGACGCGCTGAAGACGGAGATCGGCAACATCCAGGACAACACCAAGTTCAACGGTGTGGACCTGTTCGCCGGCGCCGACCTCACGTTCCAGACCGGCTTCGAGTCCGCCGACACGATCGACATCAGCGGCACCACCGCGCTGAAGGACTTCAAGACCACCATCGCCGCGCTGGACATCACCAGCTCGACGAGCGACGACGTGCAGGCGGAGATCACCAACGTCTCGGCCCAGCGTTCGGCCCTCGGTGCGGTGCAGAACCAGTTCGAGCACCGGGTCAACAGCCTGAACGTGTCGGTGGAGAACCTCTCCGCCTCGGAGTCCCGCATCCGCGACACCGACATGGCCGCCGAGATGATGAACTTCACCCGCTCGCAGATCCTCTCCCAGGCCGGCACCTCCATGCTCGCCCAGGCCAACCAGGCCCCCAACAACGTCCTCAGCCTCCTGCGCTGACCCGACGTCGGGCGACGGGTCCGACCCCCGGGCTGACCCGGCACCACCCAGCACGACCCAGCACGACCCAGCACGACCCAGCACGACCCGGGCCCCCGGCCGTCCCGACGGCCGGGGGTCCGGTCGTCCGGAGGGCGGCGGGCGGTACGGACCACCGCGGCCGCACCGGCCGGTGTCGTCGGTTCCCCTCAGGAGGGGGCGGCGGGCGTCGATGGGGGACGTGCTGCCCACGGACGGGCGCATCCGTCAGAGTCCCAGGAAGGGAACCCATCATGAGCCTGCGCATCAACACCAACGTCGACGCGATCAACACCTACCGCAACCTCTCCTCGACCCAGAGCTCGATGAGCAAGTCGCTGGAGAAGCTCTCCTCCGGCTT
>NZ_JAMJPH010000044.1:0-2348 GCF_023554635.1 Nocardioides bruguierae | reverse complement strand
CAGCATCTGCCCCAGCGGCTGGGGTGCGCGCACCGCGACGGGGCGTCCGCCGCTCGTGCCGCGTGGCCCCTCGGCCGTCAGCACGGCGGCGGGGGGGGGGGGGGGGGGGGGGGCGGGGGGCCCCCCCCCCCCCCCCCCCCCCCCCCCCCCCCCGCGGGGGGGGGGGGGCCGCGCCCCCCCCCCCCCCCCCCCCCCCACGCCCGCAGCCGGACGGCGACAAACGCCACCCACCACGTGCACGGGTCTCGTGGCTCGGCCGTGGACGGCCTCGCACCTCGACCACCGAACTGCTCGACCGCCGCGGGGTGACAGCACGAGGCCCGGCCCACCCCGAGACGGTGGGCCGGGCCTCGCGGGTCCGGTGCTGCTCCTGGCGGGTCAGGCCGGGGTCAGCGTCAGCAGCGACATCGCCGGGTTGGGCAGCTCGAAGTCGACCGTCACGGCGCCGGTGGCGTCGGCGGTGACGGTGCGGGCGGGCTCGAGGTGCTCGAGGTGGTCGTGGGCGCGCAGCTCCGCCCACTGCGGCTCGGTCGGCCAGGCCTGGTCGGCGTCCTTCATCGCGCCCCAGCGGCCGGTGACGTCGGAGTGGTCGGCGTCGACGCGCTCGTGGGTGAGCGTGTAGGTGCCGCCGGGGGTCAGCCCGGTGACCGACACCGACACGTCGCGGGCCAGCTCGGCGCAGCCGGAGGCCTTGGTCTGGTCGAGGGTGAAGTTCCAGGCCAGGACACCGACGGTGCCGTCGTCCTCGCCCCCGACCGTGCGGGCGGAGACCGCCTCGACGAGCGACCCGCCGCCGTCGCCGCCGGCGACCAGCGGCAGGCGGGTGCCGCCGAGCCGCTCGAGCATGGCCAGCGCCCACCAGCGGGGCTTGCGGAGCTCGCCGACGGTGCGCAGGCCGAAGCCGCCGTGGGTCAGCTCCTGCGGGCGGCCGAGCTCCTCGAAGTGGTCGGAGACGACCCAGTAGGACAGCGCCTCGATCCGGTCCATCGCCGAGTACATGCCGGTGAGCAGGAACGTGCCGGCGAAGACGGCGTCGGAGACCTCGTTGAAGTGGGTGGGGGTCACGCCCCACTCGGTCCACCAGATCGGGGTGCCGGCCCTGTCGTAGCGCTCGAGCATCGGGCGGAAGTCCAGCGGCGGGCTGCCGTAGGTGTGGGTGGAGATGAAGTCCACCGGCGAGCCGGTGCGCTCCGCGTGGGCCAGCAGCTCCTCGACCCACCCGGCGGCGGCGGACGACGGCCCGCCGACCACGAGGCGGGGGTCGACGTCGCGCACCGCGGCCGCGGTGACGTCGTAGAGGCGCAGGTACTCCTCCGGCGTCCCGGACCAGAAGACCTCCAGGTTGGCCTCGTTCCAGACCTCGAAGCTCCACTCGGTCACGACCTCCTCGCCGTAGCGCTCGAGCAGGTGCGCGGTGAGGTCGCGGACGAGGGCGTACCAGCGGTCCCAGTCCTTCGGCGGGCTGATGATCGCCTCGTACTCGAAGACCGTCTTGGTGGGGTCGGAGGCCAGGTCGTGCGGCATGAAGCTGATCTCGACGCACGGCTTCAGGCCGAGGGAGAGGACGTGGTCGTAGACCCTGTCGACGCCGGTGAAGTCGTGCACCGGCCGCCCGTCGACCTCGCGGTAGACGGCGTTGTCGTCGCAGAGGATGCCGTGGGCGCGCACGGTGGCCACGCCCAGCTCGTCGTGGGCGGCCTTGAGCGCGGACGACAGCTCGGCACCGATGGACTGGCCGCCGGTGGTGTCGGTCAGCAGCGCGTGGGAGAGGTGCTCGGAGCCGATCATCGGGCGCCACGGCCGGGCCAGCGGACCGGCGTCGCCGCCGGCGTCCACCGTGATGGTCGTGGTCTCCGCGGGTGCCGCGAGCGGGGCGGCGGCCACGGCCTCGCTGCGGGGCCCCTCGACGTGGACGTCGGAGAGGCTGGCCACCGCGTAGTAGCGGGTGAGTCCCGGGGTGCCGGTGGTGTCGGTGTAGGGCGGGTGCGGCACGGCGAGCACGTCGCGACCGGCGTGGTCGAGCGCGCCCCACGGACCGTCGGGGCTGTCGGCGACGTGCACCTGGTAGCCGATCGCGCCGGGCACGGTCTCCCAGGTGAGGGTGACCTGGTGGCCGCCGGGCGTGGCCGCGAGGGCGGTGGGCGGGTCGAGCAGCGGGGCGTTGCCGCCGAACGCGGTGCCCGAGGCGGTGCCGATCCGGGCCTCCCAGTCGGCGCGGGCCTCCGGGGTGCCGTCGGTGCGGGTGGACCCGCTGGGGTTGTGCTGGTCCTGGTCGTGCTGGGTGCTGGTCATGGGGAGCTGCTCCTGTTCCGAGGAGGGTCAGGGGTGGCCGCCGAGTCGGCAGCAAC
>NZ_JAMJPH010000043.1:0-2902 GCF_023554635.1 Nocardioides bruguierae | reverse complement strand
CTAGAGTTACGGCGGCCATAGCGAGAGGGAAACACCCGGTCCCATCCCGAACCCGGAAGTTAAGCCTCTCAGCGCCGATGGTACTGCAACCGCGAGGTTGTGGGAGAGTAGGACGCCGCCGGACATACACTGCAGAACGCCCGCCGGGTCGCAGCACCACCGAGTGCTCCCCGCGCGGGCGTTCCGCATTCCGGAAGCAGGGTTGGGCCACCGGAGTGCGTCATTGGCTCGACGGCCCGATCAAGGGCGGGGTCCCCGGCAAGGCGAAGGGCCTGTCAGAGGTCTTGCCGCACGGATCTCGCTCCAAGGCGCTCGCACCTAGGATGTCCGGGAAGTTGACTGATCGGGCAGTGTGGAGGGCTCATGGCAAGACTGGAGTCGCGGGCTGACGCCCCCGACGCAGGCCAGCCGTTGACACCGACGATCCCGGGGGATCGCGTTCGACTCCGCGGTTTCGAGGAGTTGGACGTGGGTGCCGTGTTCGAGGCCGCCCAAGACCCCGGCGTGCGGCTGCTCACCGGTCTTGAGGCTGACCAGAGCAGCGCCCAACGATACGTCGCGCGGCAGGAGCTGCGGTCGCAGCGCGGCTTGGGTCACTCCTGGGCGATCGTCGACGCCGCACGTGGATACGCCGTCGGTCAGATCGGGATGTGGACCAGGGCAACTGCTCCGGACGGGCGGACAGGTTACATGGAGGAAGCGCATGGCCGCGCGGCGCTCGGGTACTGGGTCAAGCCCGGGGCGCGTTCACAGGGCTTCGCGACGGCGGCTCTACAGGCAGCCAGCGAGTGGGCGCTGTCCCAGCCGGACATCGAGAGGCTGGAGCTGTTCGTCGAGCCCAGTAATGGAGCTTCGCTCCGGGTAGCGCTGGGCGCCGGCTACCAGCGCGAAGGGCTTCTGCGCTCTTACCAGCGCATCGGTCACGAGCGAAGGGACATGATTGTCCTGGCGCGTTTGTCATGAGGCGAGCGGGTCCGGGTCGGCGTGTAGGGATGGTCCTCGGTCCACGTCGACCGCGGGCAGGTGAGTTCGGGGCAGCGTCAGATCCGTGTGCCCCGCCGCACCCGCACCGGGGGTCCGAAGCATGGGGCATCGTGCAGGACGTGGACCCGGCAGGCGTGGTTGACAGCGAGTACCCCGCAGTCGGTCAGCCGGCCAGATCGGCGTCGGACTCGACATCGAACACGATCGTGAGGCTCTGGCCGTGGTCGTGCGAGGTCACGTCGAGGACGTGGACGCCCTCGACCCCCGAACAGCTCATCGGCCCGCGGAGACCACCGAGAAGACGGCGACGGCGCGCAGGGGCACGGGAGTGCGTCATTGTCAGGGCCCTGCAGCACAACGGCTTGGTCGCCGTGGAGCCACTGGGCGCGGACGCCTTCCTCGCCGCTGCCACGCCGCCAGCGGGCTACGCTCCAACCACGGGGTGCAGGGAACATCAGGTTCCCTCCCGCCATCGGTGTGACGTCCTGCCGCTCCGAGCAGCGGAACCGGGGGATTGCTCGAGCGGTGTCCGTGACCGGTGGTCGCACACCGTGCGAGTCGACGCCCTGCGGCGGGGTGGACAGTCGCCAGACCCGGCGCAGGCCGCTGCTCCGATTCTTGCGAGTCCGGGGCGACGTCGTGCTCCCTGCGCCGTGCAGTCGTGACGCCGCTTCGTCACCGGGGAGTGGTGCGTCGGGGTCGGCGTCGTAGCGAGCTCGAGAGGGGCCGAGTCGACTGGCGACGTCTGGTCGCAGTGATGAACGCGTACGGAGGGGAGGTGCCACGAGAGGATCGCGCGCTACCGCCATCCGCCGGACGCGTACAGGCTCGAGAGCTCGGTGAGTCGGGGCGCCGTGCGAAGGACGGCCAGCATCCGCCATGAACACCCCACCGGGCCGGCGCGACGGATCGCGGGGACGGTGCCATGGGGCCGAGTACCCAGCCCGTGGTCCAGGCGCCCTGCCGCGCGGCACGGACAGCGGCGACCTTGCCCTGCTCGCTCACCCGGTGGTTCCTTGGTGGCTCGCCGACGGTGCCCGTGACGAGAAGGCCGGGACGCAGGGCTCGTGCCCTGGGCGGGACCCGCGTTGACGTCCCTCCGCCACGTCGGAACCTGACTCGGTCAGCTGCCCAGCGCCGGTCGGCGCAGGCTTCGGCGTCGTCGGGCGAGGGGGACGCCCTCCGCGCAGAACGGAGTGAGGGCGCCCGAGGTCATCTCTGTCCGCCGCCACATGCCGGAGCAGAGGGCCGGCACGGTCGCGGCGAGTGAGCCGCGACAGGAACTCTGGAGGACGGACGCGACTCGTGTGATCGAACCCCTCATCAGGTCGCACCATGGGCCGAGGCCGCCAGCGCGGCCGTGCACGGGTGATCGGGTCCGGTCGGCCGGCGATCGCGAGCACGCGGGGCAGGGCGCGGGCAGGAGGCAGGCCGAGGACGGCGCGTACGCCCGGAGCGCGCGGACCCACCCTCACCTGCACAAAGACCCCGGGTGCCACCTCGATTTGTGCCGTACGGGGGAGGCGTCTAATGTTTCATCTGTCGCCAGGGAGCGGCGGGGAGCAAGGCCGGTCTGGTCGGGCTTCCGGCCCCGGGGTTGATGGTGTTGGCGAAGACGTCGCCGGGCTCGGTTTGGGTCTGTGAGAACGCGTCGCTAGCGTGTTGGAAGTCCTTTCGGGCTCGTCGGGAGATGGGTCTGGTTGGTGCGTGTGATTCTTGAGAACTCAACAGCGTGTCATTGATAGTCGACGAATTAGTTTGTTTATGCCCCTCTCGTCGGCATGGCTGGGCTTTGGTCTGGTTGTGTTGGTGGGTGGGTTTCTTTGACGATGATTCTGACAAGTTTGTCAGGTTCTTTCTGTCAGTGATTGATTTTGCATCATCTCACACTGTGTGTGGGTTTTCGATGGAGAGTTTG
>NZ_JAMJPH010000042.1:2500-5184 GCF_023554635.1 Nocardioides bruguierae | reverse complement strand
TGTGTGTTTGTTTGTGTGTGCAGTGTAGGAGTGTGGTGACAAGCCCTCGGCCTATTAGTACCGGTCGGCTGGGCATCACTGCTGTACACCTCCGGCCTATCAACCCAGTCATCTACTGGGGGCCTTACCCGGTTAACCCGGTGGGAAACCTCATCTTGAAACGTGCTTCCCGCTTAGATGCATTCAGCGGTTATCACTTCCGAACGTAGCCAACCAGCCGTGCACCTGGCGGTACAACTGGCACACCAGAGGTTCGTCCATCCCGGTCCTCTCGTACTAGGGACAGCCTTTCTCAAGTTTCCTACGCGCGCGGCGGATAGGGACCGAACTGTCTCACGACGTTCTAAACCCAGCTCGCGTGCCGCTTTAATGGGCGAACAGCCCAACCCTTGGGACCTACTCCAGCCCCAGGATGCGACGAGCCGACATCGAGGTGCCAAACCATCCCGTCGATATGGACTCTTGGGGAAGATCAGCCTGTTATCCCCGGGGTACCTTTTATCCGTTGAGCGACCACGCTTCCACATGCCGTGGCCGGATCACTAGTTCCGACTTTCGTCCCTGCTCGACATGTCTGTCTCACAGTCAAGCTCCCTTGTGCACTTACACTCGCCACCTGATTGCCAACCAGGCTGAGGGAACCTTTGAGCGCCTCCGTTACTCTTTGGGAGGCAACCGCCCCAGTTAAACTACCCATCAGGCACTGTCCCTGATCCGGATAACGGACCTAGGTTAGACATCTAGTACGACCAGAGTGGTATTTCAACGACGACTCCACACACACTGGCGTGCATGCTTCACAGTCTCCCACCTATCCTACACAAGCCGAACCAAACACCAATACCAAACTATAGTAAAGGTCCCGGGGTCTTTCCGTCCTGCCGCGCGTAACGAGCATCTTTACTCGTAGTGCAATTTCGCCGAGTCCATGGTTGAGACAGCGCCCAAGTCGTTACTCCATTCGTGCAGGTCGGAACTTACCCGACAAGGAATTTCGCTACCTTAGGATGGTTATAGTTACCACCGCCGTTTACTGGGGCTTAAATTCTCAGCTTCGATATTGCTATCTAACCGGTCCTCTTAACCTTCCAGCACCGGGCAGGAGTCAGTCCGTATACATCGTCTTACAACTTCGCACGGACCTGTGTTTTTAGTAAACAGTCGCTTGGGCCTGGTCTCTGCGGCCATCACCGCTTCCCCACGCAAGGTGGTTCACGGATCCGGCCCCCCTTCTCCCGAAGTTACGGGGGCATTTTGCCGAGTTCCTTAACCATGGTTCGCTCGATCGCCTTGGTATTCTCTACCTGATCACCTGAGTCGGTTTCGGGTACGGGCGGCGCATAGCTCGCTAGAGGTTTTTCTCGACAGCATAGGATCACCTGCTTCCCCCATACGGGGTCCCCATCATGTCTCAGGCACAAGATGCGCGGATTTGCCTACACATCGCCCTACACACTTAGCCACAGACAACCATCGCTGTGGTCAGGCTACCTTCCTGCGTCACCCCATCGCTTGACTACTACCGGATCGGTTCCCATGCTCCACACACACGCCACTCCCCCGAAGGGAAGCAGTCACGGCGCTTCGGATGGTTAGCATCACCGGGCTCGTCATGGGCGCTACTTTGCCGGTACGGGAATATCAACCCGTTGTCCATCGACTACGCCTGTCGGCCTCGCCTTAGGTCCCGACTTACCCAGGGCAGATTAGCTTGACCCTGGAACCCTTGATCATTCGGCGCGCGTGTTTCTCACACGCGATTCGCTACTCATGCCTGCATTCTCACTCGTGCCCCATCCACCCCTAGATCACTCTGGAGCTTCACCCGGGACACGACGCTCCCCTACCCAGCCACACCCCCGTTAGGAGTTACTGAATCACCAGCATGCGACTGCCATAGCTTCGGCGGATGACTTGAGCCCCGCTACATTGTCGGCGCGGAATCACTTGACCAGTGAGCTATTACGCACTCTTTCAAGGGTGGCTGCTTCCAAGCCAACCTCCTGGTTGTCAATGCGACTCCACATCCTTTTCCACTTAGTCACCGCTTAGGGGCCTTAGCTGATGGTCTGGGCTGTTTCCCTCTCGACTACGAAGCTTATCCCCCGCAGTCTCACTGCTACGCTCTCACTTACCGGCATTCGGAGTTTGGCTAACGTCAGTAACCTGGTAGGGCCCATCGGCTATCCAGTGCTCTACCTCCGGCAAGAAACACGTAACGCTGCACCTAAATGCATTTCGGGGAGAACCAGCTATCACGGAGTTTGATTGGCCTTTCACCCCTATCCACAGGTCATCCCCTCAGTTTTCAACCTAAGTGGGTTCGGTCCTCCACGCGGTCTTACCCGCGCTTCAACCTGCCCATGGATAGATCACTCCGCTTCGGGTCTTGATCGTGCGACTATCTCGCCCTCTTCGGACTCGCTTTCGCTACGGCTACCCCACACGGGTTAACCTCGCCACACAACGCAAACTCGCAGGCTCATTCTTCAAAAGGCACGCCGTCACCCCAACACCCACAAGGGGCAGCCGGGCTCCGACGGATTGTAGGCACACGGTTTCAGGTACTATTTCACTCCCCGCCAGGGGTACTTTTCACCTTTCCCTCACGGTACTGGTCCGCTATCGGTCATCAAGGAGTATTTAGGCTTAACGGGTGGTCCCGCCAGATTCACACAGGATTT
>NZ_JAMJPH010000041.1:0-24671 GCF_023554635.1 Nocardioides bruguierae | reverse complement strand
GCCAGGACCGATGCTCAGGAACCAGCTCCCAGAAAGCTCTCTCGACGCTCCGCCGTACCCGCGGCCGGCCTCCGACACCCATACACCCCTCCAGGGCTAGGTGTTGCGACCACCGCATGAACCCAAGCCGGGGTGTCGCCTGCAGAACGTCACGCACTGTCGCCGCGGGCCCAGCCAGGGACTCCCGATCCGTGGATGACTGCGGCCTTCCTCCGCCCCGCGGCACGGCGGACGGTGGAGCCATGACCGAGAACAACACCGAGCAGACCATCGAGACCAGCACCGAGAACAGCACCGAGAGCAGCACCGAGAACACCACCGCCCGCGTCGCGCTCGTCACCGGCGGCAACCGCGGCCTGGGTCGCAGCGAGGCGCTGCACCTGGCGCGCGCCGGCGCCGACGTCGTCCTGACCTACCGCGGCAACGAGGCCGAGGCGCTCGACGTCGTGCGCCGCATCGAGGAGGAGGGACGCCGGGCGGCGGCCCTGCAGCTCGACGTGACCGCGCCGGAGACCTTCGACGCCTTCGTCGCCACGCTGCGCACCACGCTGGCCGACGCCTTCGGCACCGACGGGCTCGACATCCTGGTCAACAACGCCGGCACCGCCGGCTGGACCCCGCTGGGGGAGACCGACGTCGCCGAGGTGCGCCGCCTCCTCGACACCCACGTCACCGGCCCGGTGATGCTGACCCAGGCCCTGGCCCCGCTGCTGCGCGACGGCGGCCGGGTCGTCAACACCTCCACCGGCCTGGCCCGCTTCACCGGGGTCGACGGCTACTCCGTCTACGCCGCGGCCAAGGGCGCCGTCGAGGTGTGGACCCGCTACCTCGCCAAGACGCTGGCCCCGCGCCGGATCACCGTCAACGCGGTCGCCCCCGGCGCCACGGGCACCGACTTCGGCGGCGGCTCGATGCGCGACGACGAGACGGTCCGCGGCCACCTTTCCGGGCTCATCGCCATGGGCCGGGTGGGGGAGCCGGACGACATCGGCGCCACCGTCGCCGCCCTCGCCTCGCCGGCCATGGGATGGGTGACCGGCCAGCGCGTCGAGGCCTCGGGCGGGATGAACCTCTGAGGGCCGCACGCGGGAGAGGATGAGGACCGTGGACCGACCCCAGCTCGCCGACTTCCTCCGCACCCGCCGCGAGGCGCTGCAGCCGGAGGACGTCGGCCTGCCCCGCGGCCCGCGCCGCCGCACCAGCGGGCTGCGGCGCGAGGAGGTGGCCGCCCTGTGCGGCATGTCGACCGACTACTACGGCCGGCTCGAGCAGCAGCGCGGCCCGCAGCCCTCCGAGCCGATGCTCGGGGCGATCGCCCGCGGTCTGCGGCTCTCGCTGGCCGAGCGCGACCACCTGTTCCGCCTCGCCGGGCACGGCACGCCCACCCGCGTCCGCCGCAGCGACCACGTGGACGCCGGCCTCATGCGCGTCCTCGACCGGCTGGTCGACACCCCGGCGCTCGTCATCGGGCCGACGGGGGAGACCCTGGCCCAGAACGACCTGGCGCTGGCCCTGCTCGGCGACGAGACGGCACTCTCCGGCGACCGCCGCTACGTCACCTACCGGTGGTTCACGGAGCCGGCCGCCCGGGGGACCTACCCGGCCGAGGACCACGACCTGCGCGGACGTCAGTTCGCCGCCGACCTGCGCGAGGCCTACGCCCGCGACGGTCGCGGGTCGGTCGCGGAGCGGCTGGTGGAGTCGCTGCTGCGCGAGAGCGAGGAGTTCGCGCGGGTCTGGGCCGAGCACGAGGTCGGGCACACCCGCACCCAGGTCAAGCGGTACGAGCACGCCGCCGTCGGGCCGCTGGAGCTGTACTGCCAGAGCCTGCTCGACCCCGAGCAGCACCACGTGCTGCTGGTGCTCACGCCGGAGCCGGGCAGCGCGTCGGCCGAGAAGCTCGAGCTGCTGCGGGTGCTGGGGCCCGCCGCGCGCTAGCCGGCGCGACGGCCTCGGGACAGCACCCGAGCCAGCCCCACCAGCGCCCCGACGAGGCCGACGGCGGTGAGCCCGAGGACCGTCAGCAGGGGGCCACGCAGCCCCAGCCCGGCCTCGGCCCAGCCCAGCGCGTAGTAGCTGTACCAGGCGACCAGCAGGACGAGGAGCGCCGCCGGCGCGGCGAACGCCACCCGACTGCCGCGGCGCAGCGCCGGGACCGCCAGCAGGGTCGGCAGCACCACGATCAGCAGCAGGTCGGGGGCGGCGTCCGCGTCGCGCAGCATGAGGTCGAGGGGGCTCACCCGCTCAGCGTGCCACGGTCGGGCTCGCGGTCGGCTCGCTCCTCGGCCGGCAAGTGGGTGGTCTCGACGTGCACTCGTCGCTGGCGCTCCTCGTTGCTCGACCACCGGGGCGGTGCGCTCGTCGCCGACGTCGGTGGTCGAGGTGCGAGGCCGGCCACGGCCGAGCCTCGAGACCGCCGCACCGTCGCGGACCGCCCGCCACGGGGTCGACGGTCGTCGGTGCCGGGGGAGCGCGGCTGCTCGCCTAGGGTGGTCGGCGTGGAGCAGAGGGGAGCCGGCGCACCGGCGCGCACGGTGACGGCCGTGGTCGTCACCTTCAACCGCCTCGACCTGCTCACCATGCTCGTCGAGCGGCTGGCGGAGGTCCGCCGGGTCGAGCCCGCGCTGCGCGAGGTGGTCGTGGTCGACAACGCCTCCACCGACGGCACCGGCGACCGGCTGGCGCAGCTGGCGGCGACGCACGACTGGCTGACGGCGCTCACGCTGACCCACAACCAGGGTGGGGCCGGCGGCTTCCACGACGGGCTGCAGCACGCGGTCGAGCGCACCGACGCCGACCTCGCCTGGCTGATGGACGACGACGGCCTGCCGGACGTCGGCTGCCTCACCCGTCTCCTGGCCGAGGACGACCTCGACTTCTGGGGCCCGCTGGTGGTCGACCGCGAGGACGCCGACCGCCTGGTCTTCCCGATCCGGCTGCCCGGCGGCACCCGCGTGGTCCACGCCCTCGCCGACGTCGAGCGGGCGGCGGGGGAGACCCACCTGCTGCCCGAGATCGTCATCCCGTTCAACGGGGTGCTCGTGACCCGCGCCCTGGCCGAGGAGGTCGGCTACCCGCGCGCGGAGTTCTTCATCTGGGGCGACGACCACGAGTACCGGCTGCGGGTCGAGAGGGCCGGCGCGCGCATCGCGACGGTCACCGACGCCGTCGTCCGCCACCCGTCGGTGGGCCGACTGGGCACGCCGATGATGGGCGGGCGCACCACCTACAACCACAGCCCCAGCGACCTCAAGGGCTACTGCATGGCCCGCAACAACACCGTCAACCTGCGCACCTACCGCGGCTGGGCGCACGTCGGTGCCTTCTGGGCCAAGACCCTGTGGTTCTACACGCTCACCCACCGAGACCTGCGCCGGCTCGCGCTCAGCGCCCGCGGGGCCTGGGCAGGGCTGCGGGGCGACTTCACCGGGCACGAGAGGTTCCTGCGATGACCAGCACCCCCGTGACGCGCCGCGACGGGCAGGAGAGCGTCGCCGTCGTCGTCGTCACCTACAACCGGGCCGACCTGCTCGCCCGGATGCTCGAGGGTCTCGAGGCGAGCGAGCGTCGGCCCGACCTCGTCCTCGTGGTCGACAACGCCTCCACCGACCACACCGCCGAGGTCCTGGCGCGCCCCTGGAGCCTGCCGCTGAAGGTGCACACCACCCCCGAGAACCTCGGCGGGTCCGGCGGCTTCCACGTGGGCACCCGCGTGGCGCTCGCGGCGGGCGTCGACCGCGTGTGGCTCGTGGACGACGACGTGGTGCCCGCGCCCTCCTGCCTCGGCGTCCTCATGGACCTCGACGAGGACGCGCTCTTCTCCGTCCGCGAGGACCTCACGGGGGCGCTGTGCGAGAAGGCCGCCGTCCGCTTCGACCTGACCCACCCGTGGGTGATGAAGCCCAAGACGGCCTCGGTCGAGACCGCCTACGGTCACCGCTCGACCATGCCGGCACTGGTGGAGCTGGAGAACGTGGCCTTCGAGGGCCTGCTGCTGCGCCGCCGGGTCCTGGAGGCGGTCGGTCTGCCCGACCCGTCCTTCTTCATCTTCTACGACGACGTGGACCTGGCGATCCGCATCCGCCGGGCGGGCTTCCGCATCCTCGCGGTGCGCGACGCCGTGCTCGTGCGCCAGCTCGGCTTCGACCAGCAGCACGACCTGTCGGGCTGGAAGGGCTTCTACATGTACCGCAACCTGTTCGTGGTGCACTTCCGCTACGGCGAGAACGCGCTCGTGCGGGCCAAGCCGTACCTGCTGGCGGCCCTCGTGGTGCTGCTCAGCCCCGTGCGCGGCGGGCTCGGTGAGGCGCGCAACGTCCTTCGTGCCCTCGCCTCCGCGCGTGGGATGCGGCCTCTGCCTCCCTCATCCGTAGACTGACCGACCGTGCCCCAGAACTCCCTTCCTGACCTCGTCGTCGTCGGCTCCGGTTTCTTCGGTCTGACCATCGCGGAGCGGTGCGCCTCGCAGCTGGGCCTGAAGGTGCTCGTGCTCGAGCGCCGCTCCCACCTCGGTGGCAACGCCTACTCCGAGTTCGACGAGGAGACCGGCATCGAGGTGCACAAGTACGGCACCCACCTGTTCCACACCTCCAACGAGCGGGTGTGGGAGTACGTGAACCAGTTCACGGACTTCACGAACTACCAGCACCGGGTCTTCGCCAAGTACCAGGGGCAGGTCTACTCGTTCCCGATGAACCTGGGGCTGATCAACCAGTTCTTCGGCAAGTCCCACACCCCGGACGAGGCCCGCGCGCTGATCGCGGAGCAGGCCAGCGAGATCGCCACCGAGGACGCCACGAACCTCGAGGAGAAGGCGATCTCGCTGATCGGCCGCCCGCTGTACGAGGCGTTCGTGAAGGGCTACACCGCCAAGCAGTGGCAGACCGACCCGAAGGAGCTGCCGGCGGCGACGATCACCCGTCTGCCCGTGCGCTACACCTTCGACAACCGCTACTTCAACGACACCTACGAGGGCCTGCCGGTCGACGGCTACACCGCGTGGCTGGAGCGGATGGCCGAGCACGAGAACATCGAGGTCCGCCTCGAGACCGACTTCTTCTCCGTGGTCGACGAGTACAAGGGCAAGGTCCCGCTCGTCTACACCGGCCCCGTGGACGAGTACTTCGGCTACTCCGCCGGCCGCCTGACCTGGCGCACCATCGACCTCGAGCGCGAGACCCTCGACGTCGACGACTACCAGGGCACCGGCGTGGTCAACGCCAACGACCCCGAGCTGCCCTACACCCGCACGCTCGAGTTCAAGCACCTGCACCCCGAGCGCACCTACCTGCCGGGCAAGTCGATCGTCGTGCACGAGTACAGCCGCTTCGCCGAGGAGGGCGACGAGCCGTACTACCCGATCAACACCGCCGAGAACCGCGAGAAGCTCCTCGCCTACCGCGACCTCGCCAAGGCCGAGCCGAACGTGCTGTTCGGCGGCCGCCTGGGTACCTACAAGTACCTCGACATGCACATGGCCATCGGCTCCGCCCTGACCATGTTCGAGAACAAGCTGCGCCCCCACTTCGCCGAGGGCGCCGACCTCACCAGCGGAGGAGTG
Organism: Nocardioides bruguierae; assembly: GCF_023554635.1. Taxonomy (NCBI): domain Bacteria; kingdom Bacillati; phylum Actinomycetota; class Actinomycetes; order Propionibacteriales; family Nocardioidaceae; genus Nocardioides; species Nocardioides bruguierae. The sequence continues at coordinate 19,111 of NZ_JAMJPH010000041.1, read as the reverse complement.
GACGCATGAGCGCCCCGACCACCACCAGCCCCGAGACCCAGGCGCCGGCCCCCACCGCCACCCGGCTGCTGCAGCGCCAGGTGCTGCCGAAGGCGGACGACTTCGACGTCATCGCCCTCTACGTCGACAACGCCCAGCACACGGTCGACCTCGACCGCGGCGACGACGAGAAGGGCAGCGGCGTCTCCCTGGCCTTCGGAGGCCGCGAGCTGCACCCCGACCAGCTGCTCTCGCGCACCGGCTTCCGCGTCCGCTCCGGCGAGCGGATGAGCTTCGGCACCTACTTCAACGCGTTCCCCGCCAGCTACTGGCGCCGGTGGACCATCGTGAAGGCGGTCGAGCTCACCGTCCGCGTGACCGGCCAGGGCGCCAGCGTCGTGGTCTACAAGTCGATGGCCCGCGGCTCCCACCAGCGCGTCGACTCCGCCTCCACGGGCACCGAGGAGCAGGGCACCTTCACCTTCGAGCTCACGCTCAAGCCGTTCGCCGACGGCGGCTGGTACTGGTACGACGTCATCGCCGGTGAGGCCGACGTCGTCGTGGAGTCCGCCGAGTGGACCGCGCAGGTGCCCGAGGACAAGGCCCAGCACGGCACCCTCGACCTCGCGATCACCACCATGAACCGCCCGGAGTTCTGCTCCGAGCTGCTCGCCCAGCTCGGCGACGACGAGGCGCTCGAGCCCTACCTCGACACCGTCTTCGTGATGGAGCAGGGCAAGCAGAAGGTCGTGGACGCCGAGGCGTTCCCGGCCGCGCAGGAGGCGCTCGGCGACACCCTGAAGGTCATCGAGCAGGGCAACCTCGGCGGCTCCGGCGGCTACGCCCGCGGTCAGCTCGAGAGCCTGCGCAAGGGCACCGCCGACTACGCGATGATGATGGACGACGACGTCGTCTGCGAGCCCGAGGGCATCATCCGCGCGGTCACCTTCGCCGACCTCGCCCGCCGCCCCACGATCGTGGGCGGCCACATGTTCAACCTCTACGCCCGGGCCCGCATGCACAGCTTCGGCGAGGTCGTGCAGCCCTGGCGCTTCTGGTGGCAGTCGGCCCCCGGCGTGAAGTCCGACTGGGACTTCGCCACCAACAACCTGCGTGCCTCCAAGTGGCTGCACCAGCGCGTCGACGTCGACTTCAACGGCTGGTTCATGTGCCTCATCCCGCGCGTGGTGATGGAGGACGTCGGCCTCTCGCTGCCCGTCTTCATCAAGTGGGACGACTCCGAGTACGGCCTGCGCGCCAAGGAGGCCGGCTACCCCACGGTGACGTTCCCCGGCGCGGCCGTGTGGCACGTCCCGTGGACCGACAAGAACGACGCGCTGGACTGGCAGGCGTACTTCCACGTGCGCAACCGGTTCATCGCCGCGCTGCTGCACTCCAAGTACGACAAGGGCGGGCGGCTCATCACCGAGTCGCGCAACCACCAGATCGCGCACCTGGTCTCCATGCAGTACTCGACCGCCGAGCTGCGGCACAAGGCGCTCCTCGACGTGCTCGAGGGCCCCGGCGCGCTGCACGAGACGCTCGCGACGACGCTCCCCGAGATCAACGCGATGCGCAAGAAGCACACCGACGCCCAGCTGGAGTCCGACCCGGACGCCTTCCCGCCGGTCAAGCGCACGAAGATGCCGCGCAAGGGCCGCGAGGACTTCGGCCCGCCGTCGCCGCGCACCGCGTTCGTGGTCGCCGCGACCCAGCCGCTGCGCCAGCTGCGCCCGGTGCGCGAGCTCTCGCGGACCAACCCCGAGACCGAGATCCGTGCCCGCGACGCCAAGTGGTGGCGCCTGGGCAAGTTCGACTCCGCCGTGGTGTCGATGAACGACGGCTCCTCGGCCGCGCTGTACCGCCGCGACCCGGAGACCTTCCGCGACATGATGTCGAAGACGGTCGCCATCCACGCCCGGCTGCGCCGGGAGTGGCCGCGCCTGGCCCAGCAGTACCAGGACGCCCTGGGCGAGATCACCTCGCCGGAGGCGTGGGAGCAGACCTTCCGCCCGTGGACGGACGCGACCGACGGCGCCGATGACTGAGACCCCCTCGCACCCCGAGGACCCCTCGGAGGGCGGCCCCACCGGCGCCTCCGAGGGCTCCGAGGGCGGGGCCGGCAACCGGGGCGGCGGCAAGGGCCCGCGCAAGGGCGGACGAGGCCCCGCCGGTCGCGCCGGCGCCGGCCGTCAGGCCGCGTACGTGGTGGACGCACCGCTCACCACGCCGTCCCCCAGCCCGGGGCTGGTGGAGGTGTTCCGGCACCGCTACCTGCTGCGGCTGCTGGTGCGGCGCGAGATCCAGGCGCGCTACTCCGGCTCGTTCCTCGGGCTGCTGTGGTCCTACATCAACCCGCTGAGCCAGTTCCTCATCTACTACGTGGTCTTCGGCATCATCATGGGCCGCAACAGCGTGGAGGCCTACGCCGTCCACGTCTTCTGCGGCCTCGTGGTCGTCCACTTCTTCACCGAGACCTTCAACGCCGGCACGCGATCGATCGTGCGGAACAAGGCGCTGGTGCGGAAGATGGCCGTGCCCAAGGAGATGTTCCCGGTGGCCAGCATGCTGGTCTCGCTGTACCACGTGCTCCCGCAGGTGGTGATCCTCGTGGTGGTCTGCCTGTTCTACGGGTGGACCCCCGACCCGCTGGTCCCCGTGGCGCTGCTCCTGGCCCTGGCGATCGTGACCTGCCTGGCGACCGCGCTGGCGATCGTGTTCAGCGCGGCCAACGTGTTCTTCCGCGACTTCTCCTCGGTGGTCAGCATCCTCACCAACGTCGTGCGGTTCGGCGTGCCGATGATCTACCCCTTCCGCGACGTGGCCTCGAAGCTCGGCGACACGCTGGCGGCGGTGTACCTGTGGAACCCGATCGCCGACGCGGTCCTGCTGGTGCAGCGGGCGTTCTGGGTGGGCGCCACCCCGGATCCCGAGGCCTCGGCCGCCACCGAGCTGCCTGACCACCTGTGGGCCTACGGCGGCGTCATGCTGGTCGTCTCGGCCGTCTCCCTCGTGCTGGCCCAGCTGATCTTCCGCCGCCTCGAGAACAAGATCCCGGAGCGCCTCACGTGAGCTTCCCCGAGTCGACCTCCATCGTCGTGGAGAACGTGTCCAAGGAGTTCACGCTCCGCTACCAGCGCACGTTCAAGCAGGTCACCGTCGCGAAGATGCGCGGCGAGGCCACCAAGAGCACGTTCAAGGCGCTCGACGACGTCTCCTTCACCGTCGAGCAGGGCGAGTCGATCGGCCTCATGGGGCTCAACGGCTCCGGCAAGTCGACGCTGCTCACGCTCATCAACGGCGTCATGCGCCCGGACGGCGGCCGGGTGCTGACCCGCGGTCGCATCGCCGGCCTCATCGCCACCGGCGCCGGGTTCCACCCGCAGCTGACCGGGCGCGAGAACATCTACCTCAACGCCGCCGTGTGCGGGATGACGGAGAAGGAGACCGACGCCAAGTTCGACGAGATCGTCGACTTCGCCTCCATCGGCAAGCACCTGGACTCCCAGGTGGGCAACTACTCCTCCGGCATGTACGCGCGGCTCGGCTTCGCGGTGGCCGTCAACGTCGACTGCGACATCTTCCTCGCCGACGAGGCGCTCGCGGTGGGCGACAAGCCCTTCAAGCGCAAGTGCCTGGACAAGATGCAGGAGATCCGCGACTCCGGTCGCACGATCTTCTACGTCTCCCACGCGGCCGGCTCGGTGCGGAAGATGTGCGACCGGGTGCTCGTCCTCGAGAACGGGCGCCTCGGCTTCGACGGCCCGGTCGACGAGGGCATCCACTACGTCAAGTACGACTCCGACGACGAGGACAACGACGACGACGAGCTCGGCGCCGACGTCTAGGTCCGGGTCCCTGCCGGGCCGGCGCCCGCCGGGGTGAGCTCCTCGGCGAGGCGGTGACCCCACTCCCGGGCGCGCTCCACCTCGCCGTCGACCAGCGGGCCCTCCACGTCCCGGACGAGGAAGGTCGTCGGCTCGTCGAGCACGCGGTAGCCCTGGGCCCGCAGCAGGCGGGCGATCCGGCCGGAGGCGCCCGGCAGGCGGCGGACCCGGGTGACCCGGGTGTCGAGCACCGCCACGCACGGCCGGGTCGGTCCGCCCTCCTCCAGCCAGCGGCACAGCCACTCGCGCAGGCCGCGCTCGGGGGTGCCGGTCGCCCCGCGCCGCAGCGCGTCGGACCGGCTGTCCGGGCGGCTCAGGGAGAACGCGTGCGTCGGCGCGGCCAGCACGACGAGGTCGGTGCCCGGCCCGGGGTGGCCGGTGCGCGGGTCGCGCACGTCGGCGACGCGGGTGTCGATCCCGCCGTCCTCGATCCCGGCGGCCACGGCCTCGGCCACGAGCCGGGTGTTGCCGAACAGGGACTCATGAGCGACGAGGCACCTCGCGGTGCGCCGGTGCGACGGTTCCATGACCTCCACTGTGCGGCGCGGCCGACGGGAGCGGGGGAGTCGCTCGTACCGGGCCGCCGGGGACCCAGGGCCCGCGTCCGCGTGCACAGGACCGGGCTGGTCGCCCCCCCCCGCGTCCCGGTCGGCGGCCCCTCGCGCCGCCGACCGGTCCGCGCACCACGTCCGGGGTCGACGTCGTCGGCCGCCCCGGACGAGGTGAGGTGGGCACGTGACCCCCGACGGGCCTGCCCCGGGTCGCCGGCCGTGCGGCACGCGCCGCCCCATGGACGGCGCGGTGCACGCCCCGGTGTCCCTCCGGGTGACGTGCGACCCGTCGTGCAGTCTCACGCTCCGTGCCGTGGCGTGAGAACATCCCACGTGGTCGCGACACCTCTGACGCGACAACGTTGTCGCGTCGGCGCGCGACCTCCGGGGGGAGACGTGGTGCAGCAGGACCGGGATCAGGGCCGGGAGCAGGACGGGGGAGACCGTCCGCGCAGCGACGCGTTCCCGCACGTCGAGCCCGGGGACGAGGACCTCACCGGCGTCGTGCAGCTGCTCGGTGGCACCTACGGGCGGGACGGCAGGTCGCACCCGCGCTCGCCGAACGAGCCCGAGGTGCGCTGGTGCCTGGAGGCGGGCGTGCGGGCGCTGTTCGAGGAGTTCTGCGCGTTCGAGCAGGGCGAGCACCAGGCGGTGCTGCCCGCGAACGAGCTCCTGGGTGCGGTGTCCCTGCGCCGCGTGATGGTCGCCTACGCCGACCTCCTCTCCGAGCACGGCCGCGACCCGGGGCACGCGAGCCGGGACAGGGTGCTGCGCCGCTGGGGGAGCACGACCGCGTTCCAGCGCGACGTGCTCAACTACGTCTTCCGCACCGGTCGCGAGGGGGCGCGGCTCGCGCAGCGGGCCGAGCAGCTGCGCGGCCTCTACGACCTGCCGTTCGGCGAGGTCGCCCGGGTGCTCTCGAGCGAGGAGTCCGACGTCCAGGGGACCGAGCCCGTCATCCAGCTCCAGATCGCGCTGCAGGCGGCGTTCCCGGCCGACCGTCGGCTGCAGGAGCTGGTGCGGGCCAACTACGAGCACCGGCTGGAGGCCTGGGCGCGGATCTACGAGGACGTGGCGGACGCCTTCGGCCTGCGGGTGACCCGCGCCGGGTTCACGTTCCGCGACGTGGCGGCGGTGTACAACACGATCGTCGAGGGCGTGCACCAGCGGCTCACCGCCCACCCCTCGCTCGGACTGCTGGAGGACGGCCGCTCCCTGGCCCTGGAGATGACGATGATGATGACCGAGAAGCTGGACGGGCGGCCCTGGTCGGAGCTCGCGGTCCTGCGCGCCCACCGTGGCGCGCGGGGCTGAGGCGGGCCTGGTGCGACGGTCGGAACCATCGCGGACGCCGGTGTTCCCCGGCGTCCTCCCGGGCGACGAGGACCTCGACGAGGTGGTGCAGCACCTGGGAGCCCGGTTCTCACCCACCGGGCTCCCCGAGCAGCGTTCGGCCGACGACCCCGAGGTGCGCTGGTGCCTGGAGGCGGGCGTGCGGGCGCTGTTCGAGGAGTTCTGCGCGTTCGAGCAGGGTGAGCACGAGGCGGTGCTGCCTGCCAACGAGCTGCTCGGCGCCGTCTCGCTGCGCCGCGTGATGGACGCCTACGCCGACCTGCTCACCGAGCACGGCCGCGACCCGGGCCACGCCAGTCGCGACCGGGTCCTGCGGCGCTGGGGGAGCACCACCGCGTTCCAGCGCGACGTGCTGCGCTACCTGTACCGGCCCGGCCACGAGCGGGCCCGGCACGCGGCGCGGGGCGAGGAGCTGGCCCTGCTGCTCCAGCTCCCGCTGGGCGAGGTGGTGGCGCTCCTGGGCGAGGAGGAGGCCCGGGTGCAGAACGAGGACCCCGTGATGCAGCTGCAGGTGGCCCTGCAGGCGGCGTTCCCGGCCGACGCCCGCCTCCAGGCGCTGGTGCACGAGACCTACGAGCGCCGGCTCGCGGCGTGGGCGCCCCTCTACGAGCGGGTCGCCGGGGCCTACGGCGTCACCCTGACCCGTGACGACTTCGACTACCTGGACCTGGCCGGTGCCCTGAACACGATCGTCGAGGGGGTGCGGCAGCGCACCACGTCCCACCCCTCGCTGGGTCGCACCCGCGCGGGCGCGTCCCTGGCGGTGGAGCTCATCGGCATGGTGCTCTCGCAGCTGGACGGGCGGCCGTGGCACGAGCTGGCTCTCCTGCGGGCCACCGGCGAGGTCGGCCCCGACGAGGCGTGACGCCTGCGACCGGGGACACCTGCGACCCGTGACACCTGCGACCCGTGGGGGAGTGGTCGCCTCACGAGGTCTTCACGGTCCCGGGACGACTAGACCGCCGGGTTCGGCCCCTTCGGGGCCTCGTTCGGCGCAGAATGGCGCGAAGTCGGACGATTTCCTTGACAGCGTCCGGCGTGGCGACTGGAAATTACAGGGTTGTAGTTACTCACGACGACTTCCGTGACTGCTGTGACTCATGTGAAAGTTGCGCCGAGTGTGAACCTCCCCCGCGCACCCGAAGGACTCGCATGCCCCACCGCAGGACCCGCCTCGCCGCGGCCGCCCAGTCGATGCTCGCCGTCGGCGTGGTCACCGCCGCCCTGCTCCCCGCCACCGGCGTCATCAGCCTCGACCTCGGGCCGGCCCCCCAGACCGGCACCGGGGCGAGCAGCGCCTACTCCGGGCAGCTGGCCGCGTACGCGCGGTCCGCCGCCCAGGCCTCCGAGCTGCCCGACGGCCCGGTGGAGACGGACCTGACGGAGGTGAGCCTGACGGCCCCCGCGTCGGCGCGCGCCGCCGCCCGCACGGACGTGGAGGCGACCCAGGCCCTCAGCCGCGGCACCGCGAGCCTGGTCAGCGAGCCCCAGGACGTCGAGACGGCCGGCGGCCTCGTGGGCATCAGCTGGTCCCACGACTCGGTGGCCGAGGACGCGGACCTCGGCTTCGAGATCCGCACGGAGACCGACGGCGTCTGGACCGCCTGGGCCGAGCTGGAGTTCCACGACGAGCACGCCCCCGACCCGGACAGCGAGGAGGCGGCCCACGCCCGCCAGGGCACCGACGCGGTGTGGGTGGGCGACGCGGACCGCGTGCAGGTGCGCGCGAGCGACACCACCGGCGCCCTGCCGGCCGACATGCGCCTGGCCCTGGTCTCCCCGGGCACCAGCGAGGAGACCGTCTCCGAGCGCGCGGCCATCGACACCTCCACCATGGACGGCGGCACGGGCGACGACTCCGTCTACGTCGCCACCGGCGTGGAGAGCGCCGAGGACTCGGCCGAGGCCACCGGCGAGGCCACCGCGGCCGCGGACGCCTCCGCGACCGCGGCCGGCGCCGCCGCCCCCACGACTGACGCCACGACCGACGCCACCAGCACCGCCACCAGCACCGCGACGAGCACGGCGACCAGCACCGCGACGGCCGAGCCCACCGAGGAGCCCACCGAGGAGCCCACCGAGGAGCCCACCGAGGAGCCGACCGACGGGACGGGCGACGCGACCTTGCAGGCCGCCACCCTCTACACCCCGAAGCCGGTCATCTACTCCCGCGCCCAGTGGGGTGCCGACGAGTCGATGCGCTCGAAGTCCTCGCTGTCCTACTACGAGGTGCACGCGGGCTTCGTCCACCACACGGTGAACGCCAACAGCTACACCCGCGCCCAGGTGCCGGGCATCATCCGGTCGATCTACGCGTACCACACGCAGTCCCTGGGCTGGTCCGACATCGGCTACAACTTCCTGGTCGACCGCTTCGGCCGCATCTGGGAGGGCCGCTACGGCGGCGTCGACCGCCCCGTGGTCGGTGCCCACACCTACGGCTACAACTCCTACTCCTTCGCCATGTCGGCGATCGGCAACTACGAGACCGCCAAGCCGAGCAGCGCGATGGTGCAGGCCTACGGGGCCCTGTTCGCCTGGAAGCTCTCGCTGCACGGCGTGGACGCCTCCTCGACCAAGCAGGTGGTCGGGCCGGACACCTTCCAGGCCATCAACGGGCACCGGGACGCCGGCCAGACGGCGTGCCCCGGCCAGTACCTGTACAACAAGATCGGCCGCATCCGGAAGCTCGCCGCCGCCGCCCAGGTCGGCTGGTCCGGGCGAGACCTCCGCAGCGACCTGCTCGGCAGTCGGCACCCCGACCTGGTGGTGCGGCGCGCGAAGGACGGCGAGGTGCTCGTCGTGCCGACCGGCGGGGTCAGCCGCTTCACGAAGGTGGTCGGCGTCGCCGTCGGGGCCGACATGCGCGACTACACCGGGCTGGTCCTGACGCGCGACATCACCCGCGACGGCATCCGCGACCTGCTGGGCGTCAACGAGGACGGCTCCCTCGACGTCATGCCGGGGCTGGAGGACGGCGGCTTCGGTGCCCCCACCCGCATCGTGCGGGCCACCCGGGGCCAGGAGATGGTCACCGCCATCGGTGACGCGAACGGCGACGGCAAGAACGACCTGGTCGCGGTCGACGCCGAGACCGGCGCCCCGATGCTGCTGCTCGGCGCCAAGCCGGGTCGGTTCCGCGCCCGCGTCCTCGACGACGACTGGTCGCGCTACACGCGGCTCGTCGGCGTCGGTGACCTGGACGAGGACGGGAACCCCGACGTCGCCGGCCTCACCCCGGGCGGCAACCTCGTGCTGCACCCCGGTGCCGGGCGCACCTTCGGCAAGCCGGTGCGGGCGGCCGAGGCGGTCTCCTGGAAGAACGTCGTGGCCGCCGGGGACTGGAACGAGGACGGTCACCGCGACCTGCTGGCGCGCACCTCCGACGGCACCGGGACGATCCTGCTCGGCCGCGGCGACGGCACCGTCGGTGGCGGCGTCGGCTCCATCGGCAAGATCAAGCGTGGCGTCATGGTGGCCGGTGGGTTCGACCTGCGGGGCAACGACTCCCCGGACCTGCTGCTGCGTCGCGGCGGCAACCTGGTCGCCGCGGTCAACAACGGCACCTACGAGACCGGCGCCCCGGTCGACACCGGGCTCCGGCTGGCGTCGGCGACGCTGATCCTCAACGCCGGCGACTGGGACGGCGACGGCTTCGGCGACCTGATCGTGCGCAACGGCAAGGGCGTGCTCCAGCTGCGTCGCGGTGACGGGCGTGGCTCGTTCGGCAAGCCGGTGAAGCTGGCCTCCGACATGAGCGGGGTGCGGCTCCTCGAGGTCGTCGGTGACGTCACCGGCGACGGCTGGCCGGACCTCCAGGGCCAGCCGCGCAAGGGCTCGCTGCGGATCTACCCCGGCCGCGGTGCCCGCACGCTCGGCAGCAGCTACACCGCGCACAGCGCCATCCGTGGCACCCGGCAGATCGGCATCGGCCGCTGGGACTCCGACGGCGCCCCCGACACCCTCTTCCGTCAGGGCGAGAACCTCGCCCTCTTCGACGGCAACGGGCCGGGAGGCCTGCTGGACGGCACCACGCTGGGCCTGAGGGTGAAGCGGTACAACCAGATCACCGGCATCGCCTCCGCCCGCCTGGGCCGCTACGCCGACCTGGTCGTCCGCGCGAAGGCCAACGGGACGCTGTTCCTGCTGCCCGGCTCCCGCTCCGGCTTCACCCAGCGCGTGCCGCTGATGGAGGGGGCCGACGCCTACGACGTGATCGACTGACCCGAGCACGGGTCGCGCGCGCCGGGGACGGGCGGCGCGACCCGCCTGGTCGGGCGGACCGGGAGGGGCTCAGCCCCGACCGGCCCCGCTCGCCGGGTGCCACGCGTCGACGCGCTCGTCGCCCGCGAGGGCGGCCAGGCGCTCCGCGTCGGCACCCGCGACCAGGACCAGGGAGCCGCTGCGCGCCAGCGGCTCGACGAAGGAGCCGAGACCGGCCGGGGAAGCCGGGCTCAGCTCCGCCAGGAGGCGGCCGCCGTCGGGGAGGAGACTGCCCGCGGCGGCCGCTCCGAGCACCTGCGACTGCGTCGGGGCCGGGCCGCCGGCCGGGTCGAGCACCGCCTCGTCCTCGCCCGTGGGCGGGTCGTAGGGGGCGAACGCGTCCGGCTGCGACCACACCGCGACGCCCAGGTCGACGACGTCGGCCGGGACGGGCTCGCGGAAGCGCACCCCCAGCGGGAGCAGCGCCGAGGCCAGCACCGGCACGTCGCCGGCGCGCGGGGCCCACTCCTCCAGGGTCGGCGCGCCGCACACCACGGCGTCCGCCTCGTCCCCGGCGGCACCGAGCGGACCCGCACCGAGCCCGCCGGCCAGGACGACCCGCAGCCCCACCGTCCAGGCGGCCCCGAGCACCACCGGGGCCAGCCAGTGGGTCGGCAGGTCGACGACGAGGGTGTCGCCGCGCTCGAGGTCGTGCTCCTCGACGAGGAGCGAAGCGGTCTTGGCCACCCAGTTCGCGTACGTGGTCACCGACAGCTCGGTCCGCTCGCCCGTGGCGACGTCGTAGAAGGTCACGAGGGGGCGGCCGGGGTTGCCGCGCAGCTCGCGCTGGAGCAGGGCTGAGAAAGTCGTCACGAGTCCGACCATAGGGGGCGCGGGGCTGGGGGCCCGCCCCTACGATCGCCGCCATGACCCTCGACGGATCGGGCTCCACCAGCCCCATCGACAGCTTCTACGCCGTGGTCCCCGCCGGTGGTGCGGGCACCCGGCTGTGGCCGCTCTCGCGTGCACGATCGCCGAAGTTCCTCCGCGACCTCAGGGGCAGCGGACGATCCCTCCTCCAGGAGACCTGGGACCGGCTCTCGCCCCTGTGCGAGGACCGCTTCCTGGTCGTCACCGGCTCCGCCCACGCCGACGCCGTCGGCAGCCAGCTCGACAAGGTGCCCGCCGAGGCGATCCTGACCGAGCCCGCCGCCCGCGACTCCATGGCCGCCATCGGCTACGCCGCCGCGGTGCTGGAGCGCCAGGACCCCGACGCGGTGATGGGCTCCTTCGCCGCCGACCACGTGATCACCGGCGAGGCGGAGTTCGCCTCGGCCGTGGCCACCGCCGTCGCCGTCGCCCGCGAGGGCTGGCTGGTCACCCTCGGCATCGAGCCGACCTTCCCGTCCTCGGCGTTCGGCTACATCCACGCCGGCGCGCCGCTGGCCGGCCACGACGGCGTCAGCGTCGTCGCCGAGTTCGTGGAGAAGCCCTCGGTCGAGACCGCCACGGAGTACCTGGCCGCCGGCGGCTTCCGCTGGAACGCCGGCATGTTCGTCGCCCGACCCTCCACGATCCTCGACCTGCTGCACACCTGGCACCCCGCGTTCGCCGACCGGCTCCGCGAGCTCGCCGCCGACCCGAGCCTGGTGGAGGAGGCGTGGGCGGACCTGCCCAAGATCGCCCTCGACCACGCCATCGCCGAGCCCGCCGCCGCGGCCGGCAAGGTCGCCACCGTGCCCGCGCCGTTCGGCTGGGACGACATCGGTGACTTCGACTCCCTGGCCACCCTGCTGGGCGGGGAGGAGCCCGAGGGCACCGTCGTGCTCGGCGAGGAGAGCCTCGTCCAGGCGGTCGAGACCTCCGGCCTCGTCGTGCCGCACGACAAGCTCGTGGCGGTCGTGGGCCTCGACGACGTGGTCGTCGTCGACACCCCGGACGCGATCCTCGTGACCACCCGGGAGCGTGCGCAGGACGTCAAGAAGCTCGTCAACGCCCTCAAGGACGGCGGACGCGGCGACCTGACCTGACCTGACCTGACCGGACCTGGTCTCACCGGGCCCGACCTGAGCGGCCCGTCCCGGCACCTGCCACGGGGGCGGGTCGCTCAGTCGCGCGGCTCCAGGCGCAGGCGCCGGTCACCGTCGGTGACCGCCGCCCAGCCGTGCGCGGCCAGCACGACGTCGAGCAGGGTCCGGGCGCGCGGGTCGTCGACCGCGACGCGGAGGCCGCCCGGCCCGGCCTGCACGGTCACGGCGTCGCCGCACGCGCGGGAGACGACCTCCCGCAGCTCCTCGGCGTCCAGCGGGGCGCCGAAGGCGGGCAGGGCCCCCGGGTCCGCGCCGGGCGACCCCAGCAGCACCGCCACGGCCTGGACGACGGCCTCGCGGGCGCCCCAGCCGAAGAGGTCGGCCCCCTCGGGCCGCACCAGCGACCGCGCGCCGGGGCCGGGCTCGTCCAGCACGAGGTCGGCGCGGCCACGCAGCACCGCGAACGGGCGGGCCGCCAGCTTGCCCTGCGCCAGCTCGGCTGCGCCGGCCAGCTCGTCGGCCACCGCGGGCAGGGTGACGACCAGCGGGTTGCCGTGGGCGTCCTCGCGCCCGGCGAAGCTCTCGCTGACCCGCAGCCCGGCGGCGCCGATCGCGACGTCGGTCTGCCCGTCGCGCCAGGCGCGGCCCATGGTGTCGGTCACGAGGACGCCCACGCGGGCGCCCGTGCGGGCCACCAGGGCCGCCCGCAGCCGCTCCGCGGAGGCGTCCGGGTCGGCGGGCAGCAGCAGCGCGGTGCCGGCCTCGGTGTTGGAGGCGTCCACGCCGGCCGCCGCCATGGTCAGCCCGAGCCGGTTGCGGACGATCCGGGTGCCGCCGCGACGGGCCACGACGCGCGCGCCCGGGGAGGCGACCTCCTCGGCGACGGCAGCGTCGCGGCCGCCGTGGCGCACCTGGCCCTCGGCCTTGCTCACGACCTTGCTCGTCACGGCCACCACGTCGCCGTCGGCCAGCGTGAGCACGCCCTCGAGCGCGGCGAGCAGCAGGTCGGCGAGGTCGTCGCCGGCCCGCACCTCGGCGACGCCGTCGGGCGCCCAGACCGCCAGGCCCGGGAGCGGCTCGCTCACGAGACCAGGTCGATCGCGGCGGCGGCCATCGCGGCGGTGGCGGTCTCGTCGGTCATCATCAGCGGCACGGCGGCGGCCCGCAGCCCGGCGGCCTCCAGGCCCGGCACCGCGCCGGCGTCCCGGGTGTCGACGAGCCACCCGTCCAGCACGCCGCCCTCGTTGCGCGCGCCGTAGTGGCGCCCGACGGCCTCGGCCGAGGGCTCCACGCCGATCGCGGCGAGCACCTGCTCGGCCATGCCGCGCACGTGGTGGCCGCCGACGATGGGGGAGAGGCCCACGACGGGCGCGGGGGTGGCGCGCAGCGCCTCGCGCAGCCCCGGGACGCCCAGGATGGTGCCCACGGAGACCACGGGGTTGGACGGCGGCACGACGACGAGGTCGGCCTCGGCGAGGGCCTCCAGCACGCCGGGGCCCGGCGTCGCGTCGCCCTGGCCCACGACCACGACCTGCTCGGCGGGCACGGAGGCGTGCAGCCGCACCCAGTACTCCTGGAAGTGCACGGCGCGGCGGCCGCTGGGCTCGGCCTCGTCGGCGATGACCACGTGCGTCTCGACGCGGTCGTCGGTCATGGGGAGCAGGCGCAGGGTGTCGCCGAAGCGGGGGGCCAGCCAGCGGTCGCACAGCGCCTGCGTGACGGCGGAGAGCGGGTATCCGGCCTCCAGCATCTGGGTGCGCACGAGGTGGGTGGCGACGTCGCGGTCGCCCAGGCCGAACCACGTGGGCTCGACGCCGTAGGCCTCCAACTCGGCCTTTACGCTCCACGTCTCGTCGCGCAGGCCCCAGCCGCGCTCGCGGTCGGAGCCGTCACCGAGGGTGTACATGACCGTGTCGAGGTCGGGGCAGATCTTCAGGCCGTGCATCCACACGTCGTCGGCGGTGTTGGCCACGACGGTGACGACGGCGTCGGGGGAGACCCCCGGCAGGGTGCCGGCCCGGACGCCGGCGAGCAGGCCCTCGAGGAAGCGGGCACCGCCCGTCCCGCCGGAGAGCACCGTGATCGCGCGCAGGGGGCTGTCCATGAGACCTACTGTGCCCGAGCGTGTCGTGCGGCGTGGCGCCCGGGTCCGAGGCCGGTACGGACCGGGCTCGGGGACTGGTCCGGACATCCGGACCTGACCGGTCTGGCACCCGTGGGGGTGAGCCGCACGGGCGGCGGAAACGTCCGTGTCACGCTCCGGATACCCTGACGACGCCACTTTGGTCACACATTTGGCCCAGCTGGGCCGTATACCACCGAACGGCTTGACTGCCCGGGTACGACAGGCATGTAATTCCACCAGTGTCAGCAGCGGGGGCGCGCGGATCACCAGATGTGATTCCGACGTTGGTGACCAAGTCGTACGGGTCGAAAGGGCGGGTCGATGAGAGAGCTGTTTCTCCTCGAGATGGACGCCGACGAAGGCGGATGGCAGGAACGCGCCCTGTGCGCGCAGACCGACCCGGAGGCGTTCTTCCCTGAGAAGGGCGGGTCCACGCGGGAGGCCAAGAAGGTCTGCCTCACGTGCGAGGTCCGGTCCGAGTGCCTCGAGTCGGCACTCGAGAACGACGAGCGCTTCGGCATCTGGGGCGGTCTCTCCGAGAGGGAGCGCCGCAAGCTGAAGAAGCGCGCAGTCTGACGTCGACGCCCCGGCCACGGCCGGGGCGTCGGTCATTTCCACCGGGCCCGGGCCTCGCCCGTTCCGTCGACTCCGCCGTGCTGGGTCGGACCGATACTGTTGCCGATCGTGTCAGCAGCGGGGGAGACGACCAGACCGGACGAGGCGGGCGGGCCCACCAGGGCGGCCGCCCGTTCCCACGGCGCGGACGTCGGCGGGGCCGGTGAGGTCGCCGCCGTCGGCGTGATCGTGGTGAGTCACGACGGCGAGCGCTGGCTGCCCACCGTCATCGACGCGCTGCGCGGCCAGTCCCGCCCGGCCGACCAGGTCGTCTGCGTCGACACCGGCAGTCGCGACGGCTCGGCCGAGCTGCTGGAGGCCGCCTTCGGGCCCGTCGCCCGGCTGCCCCGCGAGACGGGGTACCCCGACGCCGTCCGCCGTGGCCTGGCGATGCTCGCGGACGAGGTCGACTGGGTCTGGCTGCTGCACGACGACTCCGCCCCCGAGGCCGACGCGCTGCTGGCGCTGACGCTGGGCACCCAGGACTTCCCCGAGGCCGACCTGCTCGGCTGCAAGCACCGGGAGTTCCCCTCCCTGCGGCGCCTGCTCGAGGTCGGGGTGACGATCACCGGCACGGGCCGGCGCGAGACCGGCCTGGAGCGCGGCGAGTACGACCAGGGCCAGCACGACGACGCGCGCCGGGTGCTCGCGGTCAACACCGCCGGGCTGCTGGTGCGGCGCAGCGTCCTGGAGGAGCTCGGCGGCCTGGACCCCCGGCTCCCCGTCTTCGGCTCCGACATCGACCTCGGCTGGCGCGCCGCCGCCCGCGGCCACACCACCGTCGTGGTGCCGCAGGCCGTGGTCTTCCACGCCGAGGCCTCCCACCGCGGCCTGCGCCGCACGCCGCTGACCGGGCGGCACACCCACTTCGCGGAGCGCCGGGCCGCCCTCTACGTCCTGCTGGCCAACAGCCGGGGCGGGTGGCGCCTGCCGTTCCACCTCGTCCGGCTGACCCTCGGCACGCTGCTGCGGATGCTGGGCTTCCTGCTCCTGCGCTCGCCGGGTGAGGCCCTCGACGAGCTGGCCGCGCTGCTGGCGACGGTCGCCCAGCCGCGGATCATGCGGGCCGCGCACAAGGAGCGGCGGGCCGCCGCCACCGCGCCCGCCGGCCAGGTGCGCTCCCTGCTCCCGCCCTGGTGGCTGCCCTACCGGCAGGGGCTCGACCTGGTCGCCGACCTCCTCGCGGCACTGTTCAGCAGCGCCGCGGACGTGGCCGAGCGCCGTCGTGAGGCGGCCGCGGCCGCCGACCCGTCGTCCTTCGCCGCCCGCCGGCTGGCCGCCGAGCGGGCCGCCGCCGAGGCCGAGGAGGGCGACGTCGGCGCCGACACCGGCGCCGTCGCGCGCTTCCTGTCCAACCCCGTCGCCGTGGTCCTCACCGTGCTGGTGCTCGCCCTGCTGGTCGCCAGCCGGGACGCGTGGGGCACCGTGGTCGGCGGCGGCCTCGCCCCCGCGCCGGACACCCTCGGCGGGTGGTGGCAGGTGTGGACCGAGAGCGTCCACGACGTCGGCTCCGCCAGCGACGTGCCCGCCCCCGCCCTGGTCGGTCCGCTGCTGTGGCTGGGCGCGGTGCTGGCCGCCTCCCCGGCCCTGGCGGTCTCGGCCGTCATGGTGCTGGCCGCCCCGGTGGCGCTCCTGGGCGCCTGGCGCTTCCTGCGGGTCACCGGCCGACTCGTCCGCCCCCGCGGGCTGCCGCGGCCCCTGCTGCTCGTCGGCTCCGCCGCCTGGGCCCTGGTGCCGGCCTGGTCGGGCGCCTGGGGCGACGGGCGCCTCGGCGCCGTGCTCGCAGGTGCCCTGCTGCCCTGGCTGGCGCACGCCGCCCTCGGCTTCGCCGACCCGGAGGCCGACCGGCGCTGGCGCGCCGCCTGGCGCACCGGGCTGCTGCTCGCCGTCGTGACCGCGGGCGCCCCCAGCACCTGGCTCGTGGCGCTCCTGCTGGTCGTCGGCCTGCTCGCGGTCGGGCTGCGCCTGGCCCCGAGCCTGGTGCGGGCCGCCTCGGTGTGGGGCCCCGTCCTGGTCGCGCTGGCGGTGCCCCTGGCGGTGCTCCTGCCGTGGTGGCTGCCCACCCTCGTCCAGGTCGGGCCCGCGGCGCTCGTGCTCGACCCGGGCGTCCAGCCCTCGCCGGCTCCCACCGGCCTGGACCTGCTCGCCGGCCGGCTCACCGCCGACGGGTGGCCCCTGGCCGCCGGGCTGGTGCTGCCGGTGCTCGCGCTGGCGGCGCTGCTGCCGCGGCGCACCCGGGCAGCGGTGGCCGGGGCCTGGGCGGTGGCGCTGGCCGCGGCGGTGGTCGCGCTCGTGCTCTCGCCCGTGCAGGTGCCGCTGGCCGGCGGCACCACCCCGGCCGGGGTCGCGGGCCCGCTGCTCGTGCTCCAGGCCGCCCTCGTCGTGGCCGCCGGGCTCGGCGCGCTCGGCGCGCTGCTGGACCGGGAGGAGACCGCGGACGGCGGCCTGCGGCACCGGCTGGTCGCGGCCGGTGCGGGCCTCGCGGCCGCGGTCGCGGCCCTGGTGCCGCTGGCGGGCCTCGGCTGGTTCCTGGCCGGCCCGGACGCGCTGGGCGAGGAGCCCGCCTCGGTCGTGCCCGCCTACATGGTGGTGCCCGACAACGACGGGCAGGTGCCCACCGTCCTCGTGCTGCGCGGCAGCCTGGCCGACGGCCTGGTCTACGAGGTGCGCCGCGGCGGAACCGCGACCCTGGGCCGCAGCGAGGTCGCCGCCCTCCAGCAGCCCGACGACGCACTGACCGACGTCGTCACCAGCCTCGTCTCGCGCCCCACCACCGAGGACGTCACCGCGCTCGGTGACCTCGGCATCACCTACGTCGTGCTCAGCGCCGTCGACGACACCGGCACCCGCGCCGACCGCCGCGTCGCCTCCGTCCTCGACGCGGCCCCGGGCCTGACCCAGGCCAGCACCGAGGGGCGCACCACCCGCGCGTGGCGGGTGGAGGAGGTCAGCGGCGTGGACGCACCGGTCGCGGCGACCAGCACCGGACGCCAGGTCCTGGTGTGGCTGGGCGCGGCCGGCGTGGTCGTCGCCCTGCTGGGCTCCGCCCCCAGCAGACCTGGCAGCAGGCAGTCCTCCTCCCGGGTGACCGGGCGCGGCCGACGGGCGCAGGCCCTCGGGGACGGCGCCACCACCGCGGACGAGGCCACCACCGGCACGAGGGGGACGCAGGCATGAGCGAGCACCAGCCCGACCAGCAGCCCGACCAGCAGCCCGACCAGCAGCCCGACCAGCAGCCCGACCAGCAGCCCGACCAGCAGCCCGACCAGCAGGACCTCCGACCGGAGGGCCGCCGCCGCGCGGCCGCCGCGTCCACCGCTCCCACCGGCCCGAACGGGCGCCGGCCCGCCGTCGCGACGGTGGCGTCCGTCGTCCTGGTGGTGCTCGTCGTGGTGGCCGCCCTGCTCTCCCGGCCCGACGCGGGCGGTGCCCCCGGCGGCGCCGCCCCCGAGGCCGTCGCGCTCGCCACCGACGTGGTGGCCTGCCCGGCCGCCCTGGGGGACGCGGACAGCGGCTCGGGAGGGGACGACACCGGCGTCACCGTGCTCTCCGACCCCACCGTCGCGCTGGACGCGGCGGGGGTGACGGGCACGGACGGCGACGGCGGCACGGGCAGCGACGTGACCGCCGCCGGCGACTCCCTGGACCTGACGGCCGCCGAGGGCCGCAGCAGCGCCTCGGTCGGCTCCGTCGGCCGCGCGGGGGAGACCGAGGTGCTGGGCAGCGGCGACCTCGCCGCGGGCCTGGCCGCCACCCGCACGTCGGCCGGCACCGACCTGGCCGCCCTCGACTGCCCCTCCACCACCACCGACCAGTGGTTCACCGGCCTCGGTGCCGCCCCGGCCCACTCCTCGGTGCTGGTGCTGCACAACCCCGACGCAGGCACGGCCACCGCCGACCTCGTCGTCCACGGACCCGACGGCACCCTCACCAACGACCGGCTGCGCGGCGTCTCGGTGCCGGCGGGCGGCACGGTGCGCCTGCGGCTGGCCGACCTCGTGCCGAGCACCGGCGAGCTGGCGGTGCAGGTCAGCGTGGACCGTGGCCGCCTGGCCGTGACGGCCGTGGACACCGTCGACCGGATCGCGGCACGCACGACCTCGGAGTACCTCGTGGGCCAGTCCTCGGCCTCGAACCGCTCCGTCCTCGCCGGCGTCGCCGACCTCGGCGAGGACCTCGACGTCGCGACCCTCGTGGTGCACAACACCGGCACCGACCGCACCGACGTGAGCGTGCGGCTCGTCTCCGACCGCGCCACCTTCGACGCCGCCGGCACCGGCCGCCTGCGCGTGCGGCCCGGTGCCACCGCGACGCTGGACCTGACCGACGTCCTCACCTCCCGCGCGGCCCGGGACGCGCTGGCCGTGG
>NZ_JAMJPH010000040.1:0-28533 GCF_023554635.1 Nocardioides bruguierae | reverse complement strand
CGACACCGACATGGCCGCCGAGATGATGAACTTCACCCGCTCCCAGATCCTCTCCCAGGCCGGCACCTCCATGCTCGCCCAGGCCAACCAGGCCCCCAACAACGTCCTCAGCCTCCTGCGCTGACCCGACGTCTGATCCCACGGCCTGACCCAGCACCACCCGCCGGGGCGGGGCCACCAGCCCCGTCCCGGCCTCGGGCGCCGTCCCGGCACTCCCGTCCCCCTCCCGGCCCCCGGTCGACCCCGGCCGTCGGGAGGTGGGCGGAACTACCGGAGACACCTCCGCACCGGCACCGGACGCGACACCAGCGCCACCACCAGCGCCACCACCAGCAGCACCAGCACCGACTCCGGCGCCCGCGCCCAGTCACCACCCGGCAGGCCGGCGAGGACCCGGCCCCTCTCCTAGGAGGCCCCATGGCCACCAGCAGCATCAGCGGGCTCGCGAGCGGGCTCGACAGCGCCTCGATCATCGAGCAGTTCATGAAGCTGGAGGCGCTGCCGCAGACCCAGCTGAAGAACCGGATCACCAGCCAGCAGTCGGTGGTCACCAAGCTCCAGTCGCTGAACTCCAAGGCGGCGCTGCTGACCACGAAGGCCGAGGAGCTGGCCAAGCCGGCCGCCTGGACGGGCCTCACCGGCACCTCGTCGAACGAGAACATCGGCATCACCGCGTCCTCGAGCGCGAGCGCGATGTCCCTCGACGTCACCGTCACCTCCGTGGCGCGCACCCACCAGCTGGGCTTCGCCACGGCGGCCGCCAAGACCGACGTCGTCACCGGCGCCTCCACGCAGGTGACGCTCGACCGGTTCGACGGGTCACCGCTGACGGTCGAGACCGGCGACGGCACGCTCCAGGGGCTGGTCGACGCCCTCAACGACCCGGCCAACGCCACCGGCGTGCGGGCCACGCTCGTGTCCTCGTCCTCGGGCTACCGCCTGATGGTGGAGTCCACCGAGACCGGCGCCCAGTCCGACTTCGCCCTCACCGCCGCCGACGGCTCCGCCCTGCTCGGCGGCGCCGTCGTCCGCGCCGGCACCGACGCCGAGATCGACCTGGGGGCGGGCATCACCGCCACGTCCACCACCAACACCTTCACCGAGCTGGTGCCCGGTGTCGACCTCACCCTCAACGCCGCCGCCCGCGCCGGCGACGTGGCCACGGTGCTGGTCCAGCGCGACGTGCCGGCCCTCTCCGAGCAGATGAAGGGCCTCGTCGACGCGGTCAACAGCCTCGTCTCCGACATCGACTCCGGAACGGCCTACAACGCCACCACCAAGACCTCCGGCGCCCTCGCCGGGGACGCAGGGGTGCGGGCGTTCCGCCAGCAGCTGCTGAGCACCGTCTTCCCCGGCGACGGCACCAGCCTCGCCGACATGGGCATCCAGACCGACCGCTACGGCAAGCTCGTCTTCGACGAGGAGGCGTTCGCCGCCGCCTACGAGGCCGACCCCGAGGGCGTCTCCGCCCGCATCACCTCCGGCGGCAACGGCTTCGCCGAGCGCGTCCGGGTCGTGGCCGACGCGGCCAGCGACAAGTACACCGGTTCGCTGACCACCGCGATCGAGAGCCGCCAGTCGGGCATCAGCCGGCTCCAGGACGACGTGGACAACTGGGACACCCGGCTCGAGCTGCGCCGCACCACCCTCCAGAACCAGTTCAACGCGCTGGAGACCGCGCTGGCCCAGATGCAGAGCCAGTCCTCGTGGCTCTCCAGCCAGCTCGCGTCGCTGCCCTCATACAGCGCCTGACGCGGCCGATCAGGTACCTGACCGGTCGGTCCAGCAGAAGGGACACCCACGATGTACTCCAACCCCGGGTACTCCAACCCCGGCCCCCGCGCCGACGCCCGCGCCGCCTACCTGGGCAACTCGGTGGCGACCGCGAGCCCGGCACAGCTGCTCATCATGCTCTACGAGCGGCTCGTGCTCGACGTGCGTCGCGGCCTCGAGGCCCAGGAACAGCACCGGGTCGGCGAGGCGCACCAGCACCTCGTGCACGCCCAGGAGATCGTCCTCGAGCTGCGCTCCAGCCTCGACACCGACGCGTGGGAGGGCGGACCGGCGCTGGCCTCCATCTACGACTTCCTGCACCTCCAGCTGATCCGCGCCAACGTCAAGAAGGACGCGGAGCTCACCCGCGGCTGCCTCGCGCTGGTCGAGGACCTCTGCGCCACCTGGCGCCAGGCGGCCCTCGCCGCCGCGCAGGCCGCGTGAGGTCGTGACCGACCCCCGAGCCGCCCCCGGCCCCGTTCCCGGGCCCGACCCGGACCTCGACGTGATGGAGCTCCTCATGGCGTGGCAGGTCACCCTCGACCGGCTCGAGCTCGACGTGCTGCGCGTCGAGTCCGCCGTCGCACGGGGCCGGATGCCGGAGCTGGAGCCGTGGCGCCCCGAGCCGCACCTCGGCGCGCTGCCCGAGCCCCTGCGTCCCCGTGCCGAGCAGCTCCTGCACCGGCAGGCGCAGGCGAGCGCACGGCTCACCGACCGCCTCCACCAGGTGCACCGCGAGCACACGCTGGCCGACACGGTCAGCCGGCTCTCGGGCCGCGGCGTGGACCCCGTCTACGTCGACCGGGCCCTCTGAGGCCGGTCGCACGACCCCCGCAGGACCCCCGCACGACCCCCGCACGACCGGCACCACGACCCACCGGGGCCGGCCCCGCTGGACCGCTGGCCCGACCGGCTGATCCAGGTCCAGCACTTCCCTCAAGTACCCCCACGAGCCCGCCGATCCAACCGGCGGAGCCCGCATCCCTCTCCAGAACGGAGCCCGACGTGCACGCCCTGATCATCGACGACTCACGCACGATGCGCGCGATCATCGCCCGTATCGTCACCGAGCTCGGCTTCGAGACCACCGAGGCGGAGAACGGCCAGGAGGCCCTGGACGTCCTCGAGGGCGGTCTGGTGCCGGACATCTGCCTGATCGACTGGAACATGCCGCTGATGGACGGCTACACGTTCGTCACCCGGGTCCGCAACGAGCCCCGCTGGCGCAACGTGACGCTGATGATGGTCACCACCGAGAGCGAGCACAGCCAGATCGTGCGCGCGCTCGCCGCCGGCGCGCACGAGTACCTGATCAAGCCCTTCACCCCCGACTCGATCGTCGAGAAGCTCGAGCTCCTCGGCCTCGCCGCACAGGAGATCCCGGCATGACCGTCGTGGCCGAGCCCGCCCTGGGCGACCTGCACACCGTCGTGGAGGAGGTCTGGTCGACCTTCCTCGCGGACGGCAACCCGATCCTCCCCGCCGACGGTCCCAGCGAGGACCTGCACTGGACCGCCGCCATCACCGTCACCGGTGAGTGGGAGGCCCAGATCTCGGTGATCCTGTCCGAGGCCGCTGCGCGCGGCGTCGGCGCCACCATGCTGGCCATCGACGACGAGGCGTGCTCCCTCGCCGACGTCCGTGACGCCCTCGGCGAGCTCGTCAACATCGTCGGCGGCAACGTCAAGAGCCTGATGCCCGGCCCCTCCGTCCTGTCCCTGCCGCTGGTCGGCCACGGCGACATCACCCCCACCAGCGACCTGACCCCCGTGCGACGCCTCGACCTGGCGTGGCGCGGCGAGCCGGTCGTGGTGGTCGTCCACGTGCCGTCGCAGGGCAGCTCCTCCACCGCCACCGCCACCTGACCGGAGCCTCCCCATGAAGATCCTCGTCGTCGACGACAGCCGCGTGATGCGGCAGATCGTCATCCGCACCCTCCGCCAGTCGGGCCACGCCGGCCACGACATCGTCGAGGCCGAGAACGGCCGCATGGCCTTCGACATGATCACCGCCGAGGCGCCCGACCTCGTGCTCTCGGACTGGAACATGCCCGAGATGACCGGCATCGACCTGCTCGGCGCGCTGCGTGGCGCCGGCATCGGCGTCCCGTTCGGCTTCGTCACCTCCGAGGGCTCGCCGGCCATGCGCGAGCAGGCCGAGGCGGCCGGCGCGTCCTTCCTCGTCGCCAAGCCCTTCACCGCGGAGACCTTCGACGAGGTGCTGACGCCGCTCCTCGGTGCGGCTCGATGACCGCGACCGGTCTGGCGCTGCCCACGCACCTGCCCGAGCCCAAGCAGGTCAAGGACCTGTTCACCGACCTGCTCGACCGGGCGGTCGAGCTCAAGCCCGGCCCGCCGTTCGCGGTGAGCCCGAGCTACCCCGCGTCGGTGGCCTCCTTCGTCGACGACCGGCTGGTCGTGCGCGCGGTCGTCGCGCTCGACCTGCCGCTCTCGGCGCACCTGGGCTCGGCGCTCTCGCTCGTGCCGGCCAGCGGCGCGGAGGCCGCGATCGAGGACGGCGCGCTGCCGGACTCCACCGCGGAGGGCCTGCAGGAGGTCTTCAACGTGATGGCCTCGCTCTTCAACACCGAGGAGACCGCCCACGTGAAGCTCTACCAGGCGCACTGCTCGGGCCAGCCCCTCCCGCACGAGGCCCGCGCCCGCACGCAGATCCTCGGCCGACGCGAGGACTACCTGGTGGACGTCAGCGGCTACGGCTCCGGCCGGCTCGCCGTCGTCCTCTGCTGAGCGCAGCAGCCCGCACCACCCCGAGACTCCCCTCCCCCCCCGGAGGGGACGCACCACCGTGAGGCCCCCGGACACGCTCCGGGGGCCTCACGCGCTCCGGATCTCCGAGCGGCCAGGCTCAAGTTCCGGACAAGCCCGCCCACCGCCGCTCAGGCGCCCGGGGCCAGGGCCGATCAGACCCGCGAGCAAGGACGGCTCACACCCCCGCCGACGGACCGGCACCACGCGCCCAGCGCCAGCTGGAGCACACGACCCCTGGAGAAGGAGTCACCGTGTCCGTCCCCGCCTTCGCGATGGCGAGCCCCGTCTCGGCCGTCCTGGGCTACGCCCTCGACGGCCTGAGCAACCGGCAGAACACGATCGCCGACAACCTCGCCAACATCGACACCCCCGGGTTCCGGGCCACGTCGGTGGACTTCGAGAGCGTCCTGTCCGGCGCCATCTCCGGTGGTTCGACCGACTCCCTCGGCCTGCGCCTGCGTGGTGCCTCCCCCATCACCGCCGCCACCCAGACCCCGGTCGGGATCAACGGCAACAACGTCGACCTCCGCAAGGAGTCGCTCGACGCGATGCAGAGCCAGTTCACCTACCAGGTCGTGGCCCGCGCGGTCACCGACCGGTTCTCGCTGGTCTCGACCGTGGCGGCTGGTCAGTGATGGGTGCCTTCGACGCGCTGCGCATCGCCGGCTCCGGCCTGGGCATGCACCAGACCTGGCTCGACGCGCTCGGCCACAACATCGCCAACGTCAACGACATCACCTCGACCGACGAGGCCGCGTTCCAGGCGCAGCTGCTCACCGCCGGCGCCCGCGAGGACGGCGGCGTGCAGGTCACCGGCATCGCGCTGAGCTCCGCGGAGGGCCGCCTCGTCCACATGCCCGACCACCCGCTGGCCGACGCCGACGGGTACGTGCGCGCGCCCGACATGGACATGGAGTCCCAGATGAGCGAGCTGATCATGGCGCAGCGTGGCTTCCAGGCCTCCGCCCAGGTCACCAAGTACGCCCAGGACACCTACGGCACCGCCATCCAGATCGGGAAGTGAGCGGACCATGAGCGTCAGCGGCATCGAAGCGATCGGGGCGACCCAGTTCACCCCCTACCTCCCGCCCAGCGTCCCCACCGAGATGCTCGGCACGGTCACCGACCTGGGCCCGGGGTCCTCGGCCTCCTCCACCTCGGGCGCCGGCGGCATCGCCGCCCTCCTGGGCGAGATGGGCCTCTCCGGCGCAGCCCTCGCCCAGCCGGCCGGGCTCGGCAGCCTCGGCTCGGCCACGTCCGGCGCAGCCGGTGTCTCCGGCGTCTCGGGCGTCTCCGGCGCCGGCGCGGCGTCCGGCGACTTCGGCTCCATGGTCCTCGGCAGCATCGACTCCCTCGACGGCCTGCAGAAGACCACCGACCAGCTCGCCGTCCAGGCCGCCACCGGCGACCTGGAGAACCTGCACGACTACACGATCGCGGCCACGCAGGCCAGCGTCGCCACCCAGGTCACCGTCGCCGTCCGCAACAAGGCGGTCGAGGCGTTCACCGAGATCATGCGGATGCCGATCTGATGCGCGAGACGACGACGAAGTACTTCAACCGGTTCCGCGCGACCTTCGGCTCCTTCACCGCCGGCCAGAAGGCCGTCGTGGTGGTGGGCGGTGCCGCGGTGCTGCTGGCGGGCTTCCTGGTCTTCCAGTGGGCCTCGGCCCCGACCTACGCCCCGCTGTACTCCAACCTCTCCTCCGAGGACGCCGCGGCGGTCGTGGAGGAGCTGGACGCCTCCGGCACCGCGTACGAGCTGGCCGACGGCGGCACCACGATCATGGTCCCGCAGGACGCGGTCTACCCGACCCGCATCCGCCTCTCCGGCCAGGGCCTCCCGGCCGACACCGAGGCCGGCGGCTACTCGATCCTCGACGACCAGGGCATCTCCACCTCCGAGTTCCAGGAGCAGACCGACTTCAAGCGGGCCATGGAGGGCGAGCTCGACAACACGATCGAGGCGATCGACGGCGTCAACACCGCCGTCGTCCACCTGGCCATCCCGCAGAAGGACGTCTTCACCTCCGAGCAGGACCCGACGACCGCGTCCGTGCTCGTCGGCACCTCGCCGGGACGCACCCTGTCGGCCGAGCAGGTCCAGGCGATCGTGCACCTGGTCGCCTCCAGCGTCGACGGCCTCGAGCCGGACGACGTGATCGTCGCCGACGCCACCGGCAAGGTGCTCTCGGCCCCCGGCGGCTCGGCCGCCTCGGACGCCAGCGCCCGGACCCAGCAGGAGGCCGCCGTCCAGGAGGCCATGCACACCAAGCTCCAGGCGATGCTCGACCAGGTCGTCGGCCCCGGCAACGCGACCGTCCAGGTCACCGCCACCCTCGACTTCGACAAGCAGACCACCGAGACCCTCGACTACCAGCCCGACGAGGTCGTGCCGGCGCTCACGGAGTCCGCCCAGCAGGAGACCTACACCTCCGCGGACGGCACCGGCACCGCCACCAACGGCGTCGTGGGCACCGACGGGCAGACCGAGGTCGGCACGACCGGCGCCAACGGCGCCTCGGACTACAACAGCTCCTCCAGCTCGCGCACCAACGGCGTGGACACCGTCCGCTCCACGGTGGAGTCCACCCCCGGCGCGATCGAGACGCTGCACGTCGGCGTCGTCCTCGACTCCGCGACCACGCAGGCCATCGCCGCGGCCGACATCGAGAACCTCGTGACCAGCACCGTGGGCATCAACGCCCGCCGCGGCGACACCGTCTCGGTCGTCCAGATGCCCTTCGACCGCACCGCCGCCGACGCGGCCGCCGCCGAGCTGGCCGCCGCCGCCGACGCCGAGGCCGCCGCCGGCCGGCAGGACCTCTACCAGAAGGCCGCCCTGGGCGGCGCCGTCCTCCTGATGCTGCTGCTCGCCTGGTTCCAGGCCCGCCGCCGCGCGAAGAAGCGCGAGCAGCGGGCGACCATGATCGTCGAGCAGGTCACCGCCGAGCGCCAGGCGCTCGCGGCGGCCGCGCCGGCCGAGCTGGCCGCCGCGGAGCCCGAGGACAACGAGACCGACCTGATGCGCGAGGAGCTCGTGCAGATCATCGACCGCCAGCCCGACGAGGTCGCGGACCTCCTGCGCGGCTGGCTCGCGGAGAAGAGCGCCTGATGGCCACCACGTTGAAGGCCCCCGTCATCGGCGGCGTCCGCAAGGCCGCCGTCCTCCTGCTCCAGCTGCCCAAGGGCCAGGCCGCCGGCCTGCTCAGCAAGCTCGACGAGCACGAGGTCGAGGCGATCAGCGCCGAGATCGCGATGCTCGAGGCCGTGGGCCCCGAGGAGTCGATGGCCGTGGCCACCGAGTTCCGCGAGACCATGACGGCGCGCGAGCACATCTCCCGCGGCGGCTTCGGCTTCGCCCAGCAGATGCTCGAGGCCACCCTGGGCCCCGAGCGGGCCGCGGAGATCATCGCCCGCCTCCAGGCGGCCGCGGTGAAGATGCCGTTCCAGTTCCTGCACCAGGCCGACCCCGCGCAGCTGCGTTCCTTCATCGCCGACGAGCACCCCCAGGTGATCGCGCTGGTGCTGGCGCACATGACGCCGGACAAGGCCTCGCTGCTGCTCTCGGGCCTGCCCAGCGCCGTCCAGGCCGAGGTGGCCCACCGCATCGCGGTCATGGACCAGACCTCGCCCGACATCGTCCGCTCCGTGGAGTCCCAGCTCGAGCGCCGGCTCTCCTCGATGCTCCAGCCCCAGGACCTCTCCCGGGTTGGCGGCCTCGACCCGCTGGTCAGCATCATCAACTCCGCCGACCGTGCCACCGAGCGCGAGATCATCGCCGGCCTCGAGGGCATCGACCCCGAGCTCGCCGACCAGGTCAAGGCGCGGATGTTCATGTTCGAGGACATCACCTCCCTCGACGACCGCGCCGTGCAGCAGGTGCTGCGCCAGGTCGAGTCGGCCTCGCTGGCCCTCGCGCTCAAGGGCGTGGCCGACAAGGTGCGCGACAAGATCACCCGCAACCTGTCCTCCCGGGCCGCCGAGAACCTCGTCGAGGAGATCGACATGCTCGGCCCGGTCCGCCTGGCCCAGGTCGAGGAGGCCCAGCAGGCCGTCATCCGCACGATCCGCCAGCTCGAGGAGCGCGGCGAGATCATGATCCGTCGGGGCAACGACAATGACTTCGTCGACTGAGCCGGCCGGCTACCACCGCGTCCTGCGCGGTGCGGGTGCGGCCGGGGCGGACGCCCTGCGCACCCCCGAGCTCCGCTCGGGCGAGTGGACCCGCTTCACCGACGAGGCCGCCCTGGGCGACCGGGTCGCCGAGGACATCCTCGGCAGCCTCGCGGGCGACGTCCGCGAGGCCGCCCGCGCGCAGGGCTACGCCATCGGCTGGGGCGAGGGCCGCCGTGCCGCCGCCGCGGAGCACCAGCGCGTCGTCGCCGAGCTCGCCCGGGCGGCGGACGAGGCGGAGCAGCGTCGCGCGGCCGAGCACCGCTCCGCCGTCCTGGCCCTGGCCGCGGCGGCCCGCCGTCTCGACGAGGAGCTCGCCGCCCGGGTCGTCCAGGTCGAGGAGCAGTCCCTCGGCCTCGCCCACGAGCTCACCGCCCTGCTGGTCGGCCACGAGCTGGCGGTCGCCGAGGACCCCACCGGCGACCTGGTCCGCCGGGCCCTCACCCTCCAGCCCGTCGGCTCCCCCGTCACCCTGCGCCTGGCCCCCGGCCAGCTGGCCCCCGAGCACCGGGCGCTGCTGGCCGAGGCCGGCGTCGGCGTCACCGAGGACCACGTGCTCGCCCCCGGCGACGCCCTGGTCGAGTCGCCGCGCCAGGTGATCGACCTGCGCATCTCCACCGCCCTCGAGCGCATCCGTGAGGCCCTGTCGTGAGCCGCTTCAGCACCGAGGTCCTGGCCGGGCGCGCCGCCACCGCCGCGGCCGCCGTGCAGCTCAACGCCGTGCGCGCGACCGCCCTCGAGCGGGCCCGCGCCGCCGCCCTGGCCGCCGCCCGCCCCGACGAGCTCGGCCGCGTCGTCGAGCTGCTGGGCCTGCACCTGCGGGTCAGCGGCATCCGCGCCGCCGTCGGCGACCTGCTCGAGGTGCTCGGTGCGGTGCCGGTGCTGCTCGAGGTCGTCGGCTCCACCACCGAGGACCTCACCTGCCTGCCGCTGGGTCGCACCGCCGGCATCGAGGTCGGCGCCCACGTGCGCAACACCGGCGGCCCGCTGCGCATCCGCGTCGGCGAGGCGCTGCGCGGCCGCGTCCTGGACGGCCTGGGCAACCCGGTCGACGGCGGCGCCCCGCTCGCCTCCCTGCCCGGCCTGGAGCTGGTCGGCGTCGACGCCGACGCCCCCGACGCCTTCACCCGCCCCCGCATCGACACCCCGCTCGGTCTCGGCGTGCGTGCCCTGGACTCCCTCGTGCCCGCCGGCCGCGGCCAGCGCGTCGGCATCATGGCCGGCTCCGGCGTCGGCAAGTCGAGCCTGCTCTCGATGATCGCCCGCGGCACCGAGGCCGAGGTCTCCGTGATCGCCCTGATCGGCGAGCGCGGCCGCGAGGTCCGGGAGTTCCTCGAGAACGACCTCGGGCCCGAGGGTCTCGCCCGCTCCGTGGTCGTCGTCGCCACCTCCGACGCCCCCGCCGTCGAGCGCCTGCGCGCGGCCTTCACCGCCACCCGGATCGCCGAGTGGTTCCGGGACGCCGGCAAGGACGTCGTCCTGATGATGGACTCGCTCACCCGCGTCGCCATGGCCCAGCGCGAGATCGGCCTCTCGGCCGGCGAGCCGCCCGCCACCCGCGGCTACCCGCCCAGCGTCTTCGGCCTCCTGCCGAAGCTGCTCGAGCGCGCCGGCACCAACCCCCGCGGCTCCATCACCGGCCTCTACACCGTGCTGGTCGAGGGCGACGACATGCAGGACCCGATCGGTGACACCGCCCGCTCGATCCTCGACGGCCACGTCGTGCTCACCCGCCGCCTGGCCACCGCCGGCCACTTCCCGGCCGTCGACGTGCTGGAGTCGATCTCCCGCGTGAACAGCGCGGTGACCACGCCCGAGCAGCGTGGGGCCGCCACCCGCCTGCGCCGGATGATGGCCGCCCACCGCGACGTCAAGGAGCTCGTCGAGATCGGCGCCTACGTCGCGGGCACCGACCCCGACGCCGACGCCGCCCTGGCCCGCAAGGACCAGATCGAGTCCTTCCTGCGCCAGGACATGGACGACCAGACCTCGCTGCCCGAGACCTGGGCCCGCCTCGAGCGGCTCGTCGCCACCCCCGGCGCCCCGACGCCGGTCGGTGCAGGGCCGTCGGGTCGGCCGCCGGCCGCGCTCGGCGGCGGTCCGTCCGCGCCGGCGCCGTCCTTCGCCACCGCCGGTGCCGCCCCTTCCGTCCCGGCCGTCCCTGCCGCCCAGCCCCGCCCGAACGAGGTCCTCCGATGAGCCGTCCCACCGATCCCGGCCTGGCCGCCGTCGCCCGCGTCCGCGCGGTGCGCGAGCGCGACTCCCGCCTCGGCCTGGTGAAGGCGCTGGCAGAGGTCCGCGAGCGCGAGGCCGAGGTCGCCCGCCTGGAGCAGTCGCTGCAGGTCCACGGCCGCCAGCTGGACGGGGACATGGGCCGCTTCGTGGTGCTGTGCCAGTCCCTCGCCGTGCTCCGCGAGGCCGCCTCGGACGCCCGCCGGCGGGCCGAGTCCGCCGCCCTGGTGGCCACCGACGCCCAGTCCTACTGGACCTCCGACAAGGCGCGCCTCGGTGCGGTCGAGGGCCTGATGGAGCGGCGTGCGGACGAGCGCCGGGCCGAGGCCGTCCGCGCCGCCGACGCGGTGACCGACGAGGTCGCCTCCGTGGGCTGGCTGCGCCGCTCGCGCGCAGCCCACCACGCTCAGGACGGCGGCCGACCTGCCGATCAGGTGGGCGCATGAGCATCGACAACGTGACCGCGCGCATCGCGGTGATCCAGTCCCAGCTCGCGGCGATGGCCCCCGTCGGCCCCGCGAGCGCCGGTGGCGTGCTCGGCAACGCCGGCGCCGTCGAGGCCGCCGACTTCGCGCAGGCCCTCCAGCGGGCCACGTCCGCCGTCGCCACGTCGCAGTCCGGTGCCTCCGCCGGCACCGCGGGCGCCCGCGGCCCGGCGGCCACCACCGCGGCCGCCGCGTCCACGAACGGCGGCACCTCCGACCTCGCGGCGACCGTCATCGAGAAGGCGAAGTCCTACCTCGGCATGCCCTACGTGTGGGGCGGTGACTCCCCCTCCGACGGCGGCATGGACTGCTCGGGCCTCGTCCAGCACGTCTATGGCTCCGTCGGCATCGACCTCCCGCGCGTCTCGGCCGACCAGGCACGCTCCGGCACGGCCGTCGGCTCGATGGCCGAGGCCCGCCCCGGCGACCTCATCGCCTGGGACAACTCCAGCCGCAACAACGGCGCCGACCACATCGCGATCTACCTGGGCAACGGCAAGATGCTGCACGCGCCCTACACGGGCAGCGTGATCAAGATCGAGGACGTCTCCACCCCGCCGGACTACATCCGCCGGGTCCTGCCGGAGACCTCACCCGTCGCGCGCACCTCCGCCGCCGGCGCGGTGCCCGCTGCCGCCGCCTCCGCCGGCGGCCCGGTCGCCTTCGAGAGGCTCTTCGCCGTGGCCGAGCAGCGCTACGGCGTGGACGCCGGCCTCCTCTCCGCCATCGCGCGCGCCGAGAGCTCCTACGACCCGCGGGCCGTCAGCCCGGCCGGTGCGCAGGGGCTCATGCAGCTCATGCCGGCGACCGCGCGCAGCCTCGGGGTCACCGACTCCTTCGACCCGGCGCAGGCCGTGGACGGCGCGGCCCGCCTCATGCGCGAGCTGCTGGACCGCTTCGACGGCCGCACCGAGCTGGCCCTCGCCGGCTACAACGCCGGGCCGGGCGCGGTCCTCCGCTACGGCGGGGTGCCCCCGTACCCGGAGACGCAGGGCTACGTGCAGAAGATCATGTCCTGGATGGAGGCCGCCTGATGAGCCGCGCCACGATCGACCCGACCGCCGTCGCTCCCCTCCCCGTGCGCCCCGGCCGCGCCGACCTGACCGGTGCGGGGCCGGACGACGCCGGAGCCTTCGGTGAGGAGCTCTCCCGCGCCGTCGCCGAGGAGGGCTCGCCCTCCGGCACCGGCCGCACCACGGGCCGCGGCCCCCGCACGTCGGGCCGCGCCGCCGGCGAGCCCGCCGCTCGCGGCACCGACGCCTCGACCTCCTCGACGTCCGAGGGGCAGCCGGTGCTCGCGGCCGCCGTGGCCGCGTCCTCCGCCCCGGCGCCTGCCCCCGACCCGGCCGTCGCACCGATGCTGTCGGGCGGTCTGCCGCTCCCGGTCGGGGAGGGCGCCGCGCAGACCGGAGACCTCTCCATCACCGACCTGACCGTACGGACCGGTACGGACCTCTCGGCGGCGGCGGTCGCCGGCCCCTCTCCCCTCGGCAGCATCGTGACCAGCGGAGAGGCTGTCACCACCGGTCCGACCGGTGCGTACGGACAGACGCCCCTCGGCGCCGGCTCGGGGCCCGCCGTGGCGGTCCCCGGCACCGCCGACGCTGCCGTGGCCGGGCTCCGCTCGACCGGCTCGGACGCCCTCGCCGCCGGTCCGCTCACCACTGCTCCCGGAGCCGGTCCCGAGGTCGACGCCCTCCCGTCGGACTCCTCCCGGTCCGCCGGCCCGCTGGGCGGTACCCCCGGCAGCACCCCCACCGGTGACGCCGGTGCGGAGGCCGGTGCCGCCGGTGCCGCAGCGCTCCCGCGCCCGGTCGCCGGTCACCTGCTCGAGGACACCCGCCTCCCCCGCAACCCGCTCACCGCCCGCGTCGACGGCCGCGCCCGCCTCGCCACGCCCGGCAGCACCCTCACGTCGGGCACGCCGCTCGGCACCGTGCTCGGCACCCCGCTCGGCACCGTGCCCGGCGCGGACCCGGGTGACCGGACCGACCGGACCGACCGGACCGACCCGGGGCCCGAGGGGCTCGTCCGCGACCTGCCCGTCGTCGCAGCACCAGCGGCCGCCCCCGCCACGTCGGCCCCGGCCGCGGTCGGGCCCCAGGACGGCGGCGCCGCCGGCGTCCAGGCACCGGGTGCCGCGACGGCCACCGGCTCACCGGCGCCGGCCGCCCCGGCCGACGCCCCGCGTGCCACCCCCGCGGCCCAGCTCGCCCCCGAGGTCACCCGCCTCGCGCAGGCCGGACCCGGCACGCACCGGGTGGTCATGCGCCTGGCGCCGGAGCAGCTGGGCCAGGTCCGCGTGACGCTGACGCTGAGCGACGGCGAGGTCCACGTGCGCCTCGCCGCGGAGAACGCGCAGGCCAGAGCCGCCCTGCACGACGGCAGCAGCGAGCTGTTCCGTGCGCTGGAGCGTGCGCTGCCCACCCTGGCCGACGCCCGGGTGACCGTGCAGGACGCCGACGGCTCGACCTCCACCTCCTCCTCCTGGCAGCAGCGCCAGGACGGCCAGCAGGCGGGTCAGCAGGACGGTCGAAACGGTGCCTCCCAGGACCTCAACCAGCAGGGCGACCGGCCGATGACAGACGTGAGCGACCAGGGTCGCTCGCCCTCCGACCCGCGGCACGACGCCGCGGGCCACTCCGAGCCTGCAGGGACGCGGGCCGCCACGATCGCCAGGGACGGCGCCACCACCGGAGCGACCACCGCTCCGGCAGACCACCCGTCGTCCGGCCCGCTGCGGCTCGACGTGCGGGTCTGAGAAGGGAGGACCCGTGTCCGTCTCGGCAACCGAGGGACTCGGAGCCAGCGCCTGGGCAGGTCTCGCCGCCGACTCGTCGTCGACGACCGCCTCGACCGCGGAGGACAAGGAGATGTTCCTCAACCTCATGGTCGCCCAGCTGCGATACCAGGACCCCATGAACCCGGCCGACACCGCCGACTTCATGGCCCAGAACGCGCAGTTCAGCGCGCTCGAGGCGATGCAGCAGGTCGCGGAGCTGACCTCGCAGGTGCTCGGGGCCCAGATGGCGTTCGGCGCCAGCGGGCTCGTGGGTCGCCAGGTCACCTACGTCGACCCGGACGGCAACGCCGTGACCGGCCTGGTCGGGAGCGTCAACTTCGACGTCACCGGCCCCACGCTCGACGTGGACGGCACCAGCGTGCCGCTCAGCGCCGTCTCGAACGTCACGGCTCCCTCCCCGGCCGCACCGGCCGCAACGGCACCCGCCACCGAGACCGGCACCGACGCCGGCACCGACGCCGTCTCCGGCTGATCCTCCCCCCGCACCGTCCCCACCCCACGCACCCTCGAGGCAAGGAACCCCGCCCATGCTGCGCTCGCTCTTCTCCGGCATCTCCGGCCTGCACGTCAACCAGGTGATGCTCGACGTCACCGGCTCGAACATCTCCAACGCCAACACCATCGGCTACAAGGCGAGCACCACGGTGTTCAGCGACACGCTCTCCCAGATGCTCTCCGGCGCGACCGTCTCCAACGTCGTCCAGGGCGGCACGAACCCCGTCCAGGTCGGCCTGGGCGTGCAGGTCGCCGCCACGCAGACCAACCTCGGCCAGGGCTCGGCCCAGATGACCGGCCGCGCGACCGACCTGATGCTCCAGGGCGACGGCTTCTTCGTCACCGAGAAGAACGGCATCAACCAGTACACCCGCGCCGGCTCCTTCAGCTTCGACGAGACCGGCACCCTGACCACGCCCACCGGCGCCCGCGTCCAGGGCTTCGCGTGGGACCCGGTGGCCGGCGACTTCGACACCGTCGCGGGCCCCGTCGTCCTGACCTCGGACCCGAGCCTGCTGGACCCGCCGGCCGTGCCCGACCCGATCACCGGCGACCTGCCGTCGCTCACCTCGTTCAACTTCGGCGCCGACGGCACCCTGCGCGGCGTCTACTCCGACGGCGTGCAGCGCGACATCGCCCGCCTCAGCGTGGCGCAGTTCAACAACCCGATGGGCCTGGAGAAGGTCGGCGAGACCTCCTTCATCGAGTCGGCGAACTCCGGCGCCCCGATCCTGGGCACCCCCGGCTCCGACGGCGCCGGCACCATCATCGGCGGCGCGCTGGAGATGTCGAACGTCGACCTGGCCAGCGAGTTCACCAACCTGATCCTCGCCCAGCGCGGCTTCCAGGCCTCGAGCCGGGTCATCACGACCTCGGACTCGGTGCTCGAGGAGCTCGTCAACATCAAGCGCTGACGCTGACCCGTCTCCAGGGAGGGGGCGCGCCGACCACGTCGGGGCGTCCCCTCCTGCACGCTCCCCTCGCCTCACCCCCCACCGGCCGACGTCCGTCGTGAAGATCCCGTGAACGCTCAGGTGCTCCACGCGGCGGCCGAATGACTCCAGTGACGGGCCATGGACGGCCCGCTGCGCTCAAGCCCAAGGATGGTGCTCCCCATGATCTCCCTGACCCGCCTCTCCGGGACCGTGTTCGCGCTGAACTCCGACCTCGTCGAGCGCGTCGACTCCACGCCCGACACCGTGATCACGCTGGTCGACGGCAAGAAGTACGTGGTCGCCGAGACGATGGCCGAGGTCATCTCGACCATCTGCCGCTACCGCGCCGAGATCATCGCCCTCTCCAGCCACCTCCAGGCCGGCGACCTCGTCGCCGTCGGGCAGGGCGACCGGGGCGCCCACCAGCTCGCCACGGTGGTCGAGCACCGCCGACCCAGCCTCAGCGTCGTCGACCACTCCGCGGAGCAGGGCGACGGCGGCCCGAAGGGAGACGACCGATGAAGGACCCCATGATGATCATCGGGTTCGTCGTCGGGTTCATCATCGTCTTCCTCTCCAACATCCTCGAGGGCGGCAACCCCCTGGCGCTGTTCCTGCTCCCGCCGATGCTGCTGGTGTGGGGCACCACCCTCATGGTCACGCTGGCCGGCGGCACGATCGCCGACGCCAAGGCGTTCGGCGCGGGCATCGTCAAGGCGTTCACCGGCGGCAACGTCAGCAACGCCGGCGAGGTCGTGCCGTCCGTGGTCAGCCTCGCGGAGAAGGCCCGCCGCGAGGGCCTCCTGGCTCTCGAGGACATGGTCAAGGAGATGAACGACGAGTTCCTCGTCAAGGGCGTCACCCTGGCCATCGACGGCACCGACCCCGAGGAGGTCCGCGACATCCTCGAGGCCGAGGTCACCGCCAAGAAGAAGTTCGACAAGCAGCAGGCCAAGTACTTCGCCGACGCCGGTGCCTACGCCCCGACCATCGGCATCATCGGCACGGTCATGGGCCTCGTCCACGTGCTCGAGAACCTGTCGAGCCCCGAGGCCCTGGGCCCGCTCATCGCCGCCGCGTTCGTCGCCACTCTCTGGGGCGTCATGAGCGCCAACGTCGTCTTCCTCCCCCTCGGCAACCGCCTCAAGCGGCTCTCCGAGCTGGAGGTCATGCGGATGGAGATCACCATCGAGGGCGTCGCGGCGATCCAGGCCGGCGCCAACCCGCGCGTGGTCTCCCAGAAGCTCACGTCCCTGCTCCCGGCCGGCCAGCAGCCCCCCGCTGCTGAGGCCGCCTGACACCCACCCCCAGGAGGAGCGCCATGAGTGGGCACGGAGGCGGTGGACGCCGCCAGAAGCACGAGGAGCACGAGGAGCACGAGAACCACGAACGGTGGCTGGTGTCCTACGCGGACATGGTCACGCTGCTGTTCGTGCTGTTCGTGGTGCTGTTCGCGATGGCCCAGGTCGACCAGTCGAAGTTCGACGCGCTGGCCGCCAGCCTGGCGCGCGGCTTCGGCAGCGGCAGCCCGCAGGTGCTCTCCGGCCAGGGCAGCGTCATGCCCGAGGCGGGCAGCCAGGCCATCCGGTCGGTCGCCCCGCTCATGGACGTCGGCGACCTGCCGCCCGCCCAGCAGCAGGTGGTCGCCGACGCGCTGACCCGCGAGCAGCAGCTCGAGCACGACCGGGCGCTCGCCGGCGCCCGCAGCGAGGTGGACCGGCTGGCCGAGGTCCGCGACGCGATCTTCGCGGCCCTGGACGCGGAGGGCCTCTCCGCCGACGTCCGCGCCTCCTTCGACGAGCGCGGCCTGGTGCTGAGCCTGGTCTCCAAGCACGTGGTCTTCGAGTCCGACCTGGCCACCCTGAGCCCGCGGGGACGCGAGATCGTCGCGACGATGGCGCCCGTGCTGCGTCGCCTCGAGGACCCCCTCCAGGTCGACGGCCACACCAACCAGGCCGCCGGCGCCCCCCGGTACTACGCCACGGACTGGGACCTCTCCTCCGCGCGCGCCATCACGGTGCTGCGGCTGCTGGAGGAGCGGTTCGGGATCAGCGAGGACCGGCTCTCCGCGGCCGGCTACGGCCACACCAAGCCCCTGCTCGACCCGAGCCTCCCCCGCTCCCAGGCGATCAACAAGCGCGTGGACGTGGTGGTGCTGGCGAACCTCACCGCCGAGGAGCAGGAGCTGCTCGCCGAGGCGGTCGACGACCGGGCGCGAGCCGAGCGCCGAGCCCGGCGCACGGGCACCACCCAGGGCACCACCACGAGCACCACCGAGAGCACGACCGCCAAGACCGACACCCAGGCCGCGGCGCAGTCCGCGGCCGCCGACACCGACCAGACCCGCACGAAGGAGATCGCGCGATGACCGCGACCGCCGAGGACGCCCCCGCGAAGAAGAAGTCCAAGCTGCCCCTGATCATCATCATCGTCCTGGTGCTGGTGATCGCCGGTGGCGCCGCCTGGTTCCTGTTCCTCAAGCCCGCCCCCGACGCCGCCGCGGCGGAGGAGCCCGAGCCGGAGGCCGGCGCGGTGCTGACCCTCGAGCCGCAGCAGATCAACCTCGCCGGCGGGCACTACCTGCAGATCGGCATCGCCGTGCAGCAGACCATCGACGTCGCCGAGGACCTCGACGGCTCCAAGGCGCTGGACGCGACCATCGAGCTGTTCAGCGGCAAGGCCGTCGACGACCTCGACAGCCAGAAGGAGCGCACCGCGCTCAAGGAGGAGCTGCTGACCAAGGTCGAGTCGCTCTACAACGAGGAGGCCACCGACGACGCGGACGCGGTCGTGAACGTCATGGACGTCTACTTCACGACCTTCGTCTACCAGTGAGCCGCCGCTGAGGAGACCACGAGCACGAGCCGGGGCCCGCCCACCAGGGCCGCCACCGGCAGGACGCCACAGACCGGCAGGGTGCCGGGAGCAGGACGCTCGCACACCCACGCCCGCGGAGGGCCGACGCAGCCGTCGTCCACCCCCGGGCCCCCGGCACCACGGACGGTGCCGGCACACGGGCCGCCGCCCCCTCCGGAGGCCCGGGCACGGACGCCGACGCATCTTGTCGTTTCCTTGAGACACGCTTGCTCAGACGCACGCGGTTGTGGACCGATGGTTGTCCCCGTGAGCCTCCCGACGCCCCTCGTCGCAGATTCCCGTCCGCCGTCGCGGACCGGACGTCGCGCCCGCACGGGCGTCGCGACCCCCTACGACTTCAGTCAGCCCATCCAGCTCTCCCGTGAGCACTCCCGGGTGCTGCAGCTGGGCTTCGACTCCTTCACGCGCCAGGCGACCACGGTCTTCACCTCGGTCCTGCGCAGCGTCTGCTCGGTGACGCTCACCGCGATCGACCAGCGTTCCTACGCGGAGTACATCGACTCCCTGGACGCGATGACGTACCTGACCATCTTCACCACCGAGCCGATGCCCGGCCGGGGCGTGCTGAACCTGCCGCTGGGCGCGGTGATGTCCTGCGTGGACCACATGCTCGGTGGCCCCGGCACCGCCCGCCAGCCCAAGCGCGAGCTCACCGAGATCGAGACCGGCGTCGTCGTCGGCCTGGTCGAGCGGCTGCTCTCGGAGATGCGCTACTCCATGGAGTCGATCGTCGCGGTCGACCCGCAGGTCACGGGCGTGGAGTACAGCCCCCAGTTCGCCCAGGCGGCCAGCGCCTCCGAGGTCATGGTCGTGATCGCCATGGAGCTGCGGATCGACGAGCGCCCGTTCCCCTTCACCGTCTGCCTGCCCTTCGCCGGCCTCCACCCCCACCTGACCTCCGCCGCCGCGCCGGCCCCGGTCTCCAGCCGCGAGCGCGCCCAGCGCGAGGAGGCGGCCCGCACGATGCGGACCACCTTCGAGGACGTCCCCGTCGAGGTCAGCGTCCGCTTCCGCTCCTCCAAGGTCGACCCGCTGCTCCTGGCCGACCTCGCCCCCGGCGACGTGCTGCGCCTCGGCCACCCGGCCGCCGCTCCCCTGGACCTGACGGTCGAGGAGCAGGCCCTGGCGCACGTCACGCCCGGCGCCCAGGGCGGCAGGCTCGCCGCCCTCATCGTCTCCACCTCCAACCGCCCCACGGCCTCCGCCGCCAACCGTCCCTTCGCCCCGCAGGAGAACCGATGACCGCCGCTCCCCTCGAGACCGGCCCCCACGACGAGCTGGCCGGCTCCGTCGCCTCCGCCGCCGCTGCCGTGCTCCCGGCCGCCGAGACCCTGATGGCGGGCGACCCGCAGCCGGGCAACGAGCACGTCACCCGCGTCTTCTCCGCCGCCGTGCTGGCCGACCTCGCCGGCGCCCGCACCGGCCGCCTGGCCCTGCTGGTCGGCTCCGAGCTGACCGACGCCCTCGGCTCCGCCCCCGGCGGCGGCCTCGACGTCGCCGCCGCCGTGCAGCCGGCCCTCGACGCCGCGGCCCAGGTCCTCGGCGCCACCGCGCAGGCCGCCGAGGTCGTCGAGCTGGACGAGGTCGTCGACCGCCTCTGCGGCGAGGCGCCCTACACCGCCGTCACCCTGCTGGGCGGCTCCATCGCCGGCGCCGTGCTGCTGCCGAACGCCGTGCTCGCCGACGCCGAGGGCGTCGAGGAGGACCCCGACGCCACCGCCGGCCAGGCCACCGCCGAGGCCGCCGCCCAGGTCGCGGCCGCGGCCGAGGCCGCCGCCACGTCCACGCTGCCCGACCCGCAGGCCGGCGCAGCGGCAGCGGCCCAGACCCTGCCCCCGACCGCCGCGCCGTCGAGCGTCCAGCCCGCCGCCCCGGCCGAGGTCGCCGGCGTGACCGGAGCCCCCGTCCCGGTCGCCGCCCCCTCCGCGCCCGTCGCCGACTCCCTCCCCCCGGTCGCCACCGTCCGCTCCATCGCCGACGGCCGCCGCGGCATCGACATGCTGGCCGGCGTCGAGATGGAGGTGACCGTCGAGCTCGGTCGCACCCGGATGCCCGTCCGCGAGCTGCTCGCCCTGGCCCCCGGCACCGTCCTGGCGCTGGACCGGGCCGCCGGCAGCCCCGCCGACCTGCTCGTCAACGGCCGGCTCGTCGCGCGCGGCGAGGTCGTCGTCGTGGACGAGGACTTCGGCCTGCGCGTCACCGAGATCCTCGACCAGACCCAGGCGGTCTGACATGGGCGAGCTCGCGATCCGCATGGTCGTCTCGCTGCTCGTCGTCGTCGGCCTCATGCTCCTCGTCGCCAAGGTCGCGGTGAAGCGCAACCGCACCGTCCGCGACACCGGCCTCCAGGTGATCGGCCGCCAGCAGCTCGGCAAGGGCAGCGGTCTCGCCGTGGTCACCGTCGGCGGCCGCACGCTGCTGCTCGGCACCACCGACAACCAGGTCAACCTCATCACCGAGCTCACGGACCAGTCCGCCGTGCCCGCCTCCCTGGGCGTGCACGACGACCTGGACACCGACCTCGACCTGGGCACCGACCTGGGCACCGACCTCGACGCCGACCTCGACGCCGCCGTCCAGGACGACGCGTTCGCCGCTCTGCTGGCGGACGCCCTCGCGGCGCCTGCCGGTGCTGCCGCCCCCGGCCCGGCCGCGCCCGCCGCCGTTGCTGCCCCGGCCGCGTCTGCTCCTGCTGCCGTGCCCGCGGTCGTCGCGGACGAGGACCGCGCCTGGTCCGCCCCGCTGCCGCGCTCGACCAGCGCGCTGGGCCACGGTCAGCGTGTCGACGGCCTGCAGGTGGCCGGCCTCCCCGAGATCCGGCGTGCGACGCCGGCCCCCGCCGTGCCCGCCGCGCCGGTGGTGCCCGCCTCCTCGGCCCCGCTCGAGACCGTGGCCGTGGCGCCCACCGCACCCGCGGCACCCGCCCCGCCCGCCGAGATCACCGAGATCGCCGAGATCACCGAGGCCCCCGCCTGGGAGCCGCTGGCGCTGGTCACCGACGCGCCCACCCGCCGCAGCACGCCCTCGCCCGTCGACGCGCTCCTGGCGCTCGCGCAGGCCGACCCCGCCCCCACCCGGACGGCGAGCGTCGCCCCGGCCCGTGCGGCGTCCCCCGCGGCCCCCACCGGTGAGGACGAGGCCGCCCGCCAGCTGGCCCGCGTCCGCGCCGCCGTCGCCGACGCCCGCCCCGTGACGCCCCTCGACGTGGCTGACCGGATGGGATCGACGGTCCGTACCGACCGGACGACCACCGCCCCGCAGCGCGAGGCCGCCACGGCGCTCCAGGAGGCCGCCGAGGACGACGAGGTCGCCCGCGCCACGGCGCAGGCCGGCGAGTTCATCGCCGCGCTCTCGGCCGCGCTCAGCGCCACCGAGCCCACGACCGCTCCCCCGACCGTTCCCACCGTCACCGCCACCGGCCCGAAGCCCGCCCGCCGCGAGCGCCGCCGCACCCGTGGCGGTGTCCCGGTGCCGGGTCCCTCCGCCACGCCTGCCTCCTCGACCCCCCAGGGGCCGCTCGCCGGCTCGGTCCTCTCCCCGCAGACGTGGCGCCAGGCCGCGCAGGCGGTCACCAGGCGAGCGTCGTGACCGCCCCGTCCCGAGGCGCCGGCACCACCGGCGCCGGCGCGAGCCTGCCCGGACGGACCGGACGAGTCGTCCGCGCCCGTCGGCTGCTCGGTCTCCTCGCCGCCACGCTGGTCGCGTCGGCCGCCCTGCTCCTGCCCGGCCTGGTGCTCGACGGCGCGGTCGCCGGCGGCACCCCCGTGGCCACCGACGCCGGCCTCGCCCTCCAGGGCGGCGGCGAGTTCGACTGGAGCACCGGCACGTTGTCGGGCGTCCCCGGCACGGGCGGCATCAACCCCGGCGCCGCGAACGACGGCAGCGTCAGCGTCGACGTCACCGGCCTCACCCGCAAGCCCAGCGAGTCCGTCGCCCTGTTCGTGGCGCTGACCCTGCTGTCGCTGGCGCCGGCGATCGTGCTCACCACCACCAGCTTCACGAAGATCCTGGTCGTGCTCGGCCTGACCCGCAACGCGCTCGGGCTCCAGCAGACCCCGCCCAACCAGGTCCTCGCCGGCCTGGCGCTCTTCCTCAGCCTCTTCATCATGGCGCCGGTGCTCTCACAGATGAACGAGACCGGTGTGCAGCCCTACATGAACGGCGACCTCACGGCCCAGCAGGCGTGGGACACCGGCATCGAGCCGCTGCGCACGTTCATGCTGGACAACACCGAGGACGAGGAGCTGGCCACCCTGACCCGGGTCGCCGGCCGCGAGCTGCCCAGCGAGCGCGCCGACGTCCCCCTCACCACCCTGATCCCGGCCTTCGTGCTCTCCGAGCTCAAGGACGCGTTCATCATCGGCTTCATCATCTTCATCCCGTTCCTGGTCATCGACCTGGTGGTCTCCGGGGCGCTGATGGCGCTGGGCATGATGATGATGCCGCCGGTGATGGTCTCGCTGCCGTTCAAGCTCCTGCTCTTCGTCCTCGTGGACGGGTGGGCGCTCATCATCACCGCCCTCGTGCAGAGCTACGGCTAGCGCCCCCTGCTGCAGCCCGCTCCGCCTCGTCCCACCGCTGTCACCCGCTGTCACCACTGCTGCCGGCCGCCACGACCGGACGCCCGTCGACCCTGCCCACCCCTGCCCACCCGTCCCTTCCACCG
This sequence comes from Nocardioides bruguierae, assembly GCF_023554635.1. Classification (NCBI taxonomy): domain Bacteria; kingdom Bacillati; phylum Actinomycetota; class Actinomycetes; order Propionibacteriales; family Nocardioidaceae; genus Nocardioides; species Nocardioides bruguierae. Next base: position 5,323 of record NZ_JAMJPH010000040.1, on the reverse strand, counting down.
GAAGAGGAGTCCGATGACCGACACCGCCGTGCTCCAGCTGGCCGCCATGACCATGCAGGTGGCGCTGAAGCTGTCCGCCCCGATCCTGCTCACCGCGCTGTCGGTCGGCTTCACGATCTCGCTGTTCCAGTCGATGACCCAGATCCAGGAGTTCACGCTCGCCTTCGTGCCGAAGGTCATCGCCGTCGCCGGCGCGCTCGTCGCCACGGGCAACTGGATGCTCCAGACGCTGATCCAGTTCACCGACGACCTGTTCGCGATGGTCCCCAGCCTCCTCGGCTGAGCCCGCCCACCCCCGCCAGGACCCACGATGACCCTGACCGTCGACGGCACGCCCATGCTGGCGTTCCTGCTGGCGTCGCTGCGGGTCGTGGCCTGGCTGTTCGTGGTGCCACCCTTCGCCACCCGCGCGTTTCCCTCGACCGCCAAGGTCGTGCTCGCCCTGGGCCTGTCCATGGTGATGGCGCCCGCGCTCGCCGACGACCCCGTGCCCACCGAGCTGTGGAGCATCGCCGTCGTGGGCATCACCCAGGTCGCGATCGGCGCCGGCCTGGGCTACCTCACGATGCTGATGCTCAGCGTCATCTCCGCCGCCGGCTCCCTGCTGGACGTCTTCGGTGGCTTCGCCCTCGCCCAGGGCTTCGACCCGCTCGGCCAGAACTCCTCCACCGTCATCGGCCAGCTCCACAACATGCTGGCCACGATGCTGCTGTTCGTCTCCGGCGGCTACCTGGTGGTCGTCGGCGGCCTGCTGCGCACCTTCGACGTGCTGCCCCTCGGCTCCGCCCCGCAGGTGGACGACGGGGTGGGGCTCGTGACCGCCGCGTTCAGCCTGTTCATCGCCGCCGCCGTGCAGGTGGCGCTGCCGATGGTCGCGGTCCTGCTCGTCACCGACCTCGGCCTGGCGCTGATGACGAAGATCGCCCCGCAGCTCAACGCGATCCAGGTGATGTTCCCGGCCAAGATCGGCCTCACGCTCCTGCTGGTCGGCCTGAGCTTCCCCGTCCTCCCGGAGGTCACCCAGCGCATGGTCGACCACGCGCTGCGGGCCATGTCGGCGTTCGCGGGCGGGGGGTGATCCGGCGATGAGCGGGGAGAAGACCGAGAAGCCGACAGAGCAGAAGAAGAAGAAGTCCCGCAAGGAGGGACAGGTCGCCCGGACCCAGGAGTTCGGCGGCTGGCTGACGATGCTGGCGTTCTCCGGCGCCGCGCCGGCGCTGGTGGACCGGGAGGCCGAGAGCCTGCGCGAGCTCATGGTGCTGTCGCTGCGGGCCGTGGAGGACCCGACGGTCGAGAACGCGCTGGACCTGCTGGTCACCGGGGTGACCGGCGTCTTCGTCACCATCCTGGCGCTCGGCACCGGCGTGATGATCCTCAGCGTCGCCGCCAGCCTCGCGCAGGGCGGCTTCTTCCTCGCGACCAAGGCGATGAAGCCGAGCCTGAAGAAGTTCGACCCCGTCCAGGGGATGAAGAAGCTCTTCGGCCCCCAGTCGTGGTGGGAGGGCGCGAAGATGCTGATCAAGACCTCCATGCTCGGCGCGCTGGCCTACGGCACGGTCACGTCCGTGACCCCGCTCCTCGGCGGGCTCGTGCCCACGATGGTGGTCCTCCAGGTCGCCGCCGGCGAGATCTTCGCGCTGCTGCGCTTCGTCGCGATCGCGGGCCTGCTCATGGCCGGCGTCGACTACCTGATGTCGCGCCGCCGCACGATGAAGCAGGTGAAGATGACCAAGGAGGAGGTCAAGCAGGAGCACAAGAACACCGAGGGCGACCCGCACCTGAAGAGCGCGATCCGCCAGCGCCAGGTGGCCGCCAGCCGCAACCGGATGATCGCGGACGTCGCCGACGCCGACGTCGTCCTGGTGAACCCGACCCACGTCGCGGTCGCCCTGCGCTACCAGCCCGAGAAGGGCGCCCCCGTGGTGCTCGCCCGGGGCTCGGGCGTCGTGGCCGCCCGTATCCGTGAGGCCGCCGCCGAGCACGAGGTGACCATCGTGCGCGACGTGCCGCTGGCCCGCGCCCTGTACCGCTCGACCGACGTCGGCATGGTGATCCCCACGGAGCTGTTCGCCGCGGTGGCCCAGGTGCTGGCGTTCGTGATCGGACGTCGGGGACGCAGCGCGGTACCCACCCCCCACGACAGCCCGCGCCGCGGCGGGGACCTGCCCGACGTGCCCGACGCCCAGCGCCGGCGCCGCCAGGCCATCGCCGACCGGGCCCGTGCCCGGGCCGCGCGCGCCACCGCCTGACCCCCGCTGCACCCCGCTCGACACCGCCCGCCGGTACGCCTCAGGTGACCGGGTGGCGGGCCGATGTTCACCTCGACGCCAGGGACGGCGCCACCAGTGCCAGGGACGGCACCTCCTCAGCGACCCCGCGGAGTGCCCGTCCCCATGTTGAAGAACCTCACCAAGCTCGGCGTGCCCATCGGCATCGTCCTCATCGTCGTGATGCTGGTCGTCCCGCTGCCGTCCGCGGTGCTCGACATGCTCATCGCCCTCAACATCACCGGCGCCCTGCTGGTCCTGCTCACGGCCATGTTCGTCACCCGGCCGCTGGAGTTCAGCGCGTTCCCCGCCGTCCTGCTGGTGATGACGCTCTTCCGCCTGACGCTCAACGTCTCGGCCACGCGCCTGGTGCTGCTCGACGGCTACGCCGGCAAGGTCATCGACACCTTCGGCCACTTCGTCGTGGGCGGCTCGCTGATCGTCGGCCTCATCATCTTCGTGATCCTGCTGATCATCCAGTTCGTCGTCATCACCAAGGGCGCCGAGCGCGTCGCCGAGGTGGGCGCGCGCTTCACCCTCGACGCGATGCCCGGCAAGCAGATGGCCATCGACGCGGACCTCAACTCCGGCCTCATCGACGAGGCGACGGCCCGCAAGCGACGCCAGGAGGTGCACGCGGAGGCGGACTTCTACGGCGCGATGGACGGCGCCTCGAAGTTCGTCAAGGGCGACGCGATCGCGGCCATCATCATCACGGTCGTCAACCTCATCGGCGGCATGGGCGTCGGCCTGCTCCAGCACGGCATGGCCCCCGGCGAGGCCGTCACGACCTACTCCCTGCTCTCCGTCGGCGACGGCCTGGTCTCCCAGATCCCCGCGCTGCTCCTCTCGGTGGCCACCGGCCTCGTGGTGACCCGCAGCGCCGGGGACGAGGACATGGGCTCCGACATCCTCAAGCAGCTGGGCGCGCGTCGCATGCCGCTGCAGATCGCCGGCTTCGGCGCGCTGGCCCTGTGCCTCATCCCCGGGCTGCCCAAGATCCCGTTCCTCATCGCCGGTGGCGCGATGCTGCTGTTCTCGATGCGCGTCCCCAGCCAGGCCGAGGCGGAGGCGGCCGAGGCCGAGGCCGCGGCCGCCGAGGTCGCCGAGGAGACCAGCACCAGCGACCACCCCGAGCGCCTGGCCGCCGAGATCCAGGTCGACCCCCTGGGCCTCGAGCTCGCCCCCGACATCATCGACCTGGTGGACGCCGGCCACGGCGGCGACCTGCTCCAGCGGGTCCGCTCGCTGCGCCGCAAGGTCGCCTCCGAGCTGGGCGTCGTCGTCCCGCCGGTGCGCACCCGCGACAACCTCGAGCTGCCCGCGCACACGTACGCGATCAAGCTGTTCGACGTGGAGGTCGCCCGCGGCGAGGCGCCTCCGGGCTGCGTCCTGGCCATCGGCGAGTTCCTCGGCTCCCTGCCGGGCACGCCCACCCAGGAACCCGTCTTCGGCCTCGAGGCCAAGTGGGTGCCGCAGACGCTGCGCGCCCAGGCCGAGCTCTCCGGCGCCACCGTGGTCGAGCGCTCGTCGGTCATCACCACGCACCTCTCCGCCGTGGTCACCCAGTACGCCTCGCGCCTGCTCGGCCGCGAGGACGTGCGGATGCTGACGGACGTCGTGAAGCGGACCCACCCCAACGTGGTCGACGAGCTCACGCCGGCACAGCTGAGCCTCGGTGAGGTCCAGCGCGTCCTCCAGTCGCTCCTCGACGAGGGCATCGGCATCCGGGACCTCGTCCGCATCTACGAGGCCCTCTCCCTGCGCGCGCAGACCACCAAGGATCTGGACGCCCTCGTGGAGTCCGCCCGGGCCGCCCTCGGGCCGGCCGTGGTCGCCCCGCACGTCGTGGACGGCACCGTCCACGTCATCACCTTCGACCCGCAGTTCGAGCAGCGGATGCTCGAGGGGCTGCGAGCCACGGACCAGGGCCCGATGATCGTCCTGGACCCGATGAGCGCCCACCACCTCATCGGCGGCCTGGCCAACCTGGTCGTGGAGGCCGAGAACGCCAACCTGACGCCGGTCCTGGTCTGCGCCCCGCAGCTGCGGGCCGCGGTGCGCCGCATGGTGCGACCCGCGGTCGAGCGCCTCCCCGTGCTCGCCTACCCCGAGCTCACCGGCGCGGCCCAGATCCGCTCCGTGGGCGTCGTCGACGGCCACGCCCAGGTCGGTGCCGGGGCATGAACCTCCTGTCGGCACCGGTGCTCGGAGGAGCCGCCTTGTGCGTCTCCCCCGCGCTCCACGGCGCCTGGAGCGGCGACACCACCCTCGAGGCCGCCCTCACGCGCTACCTCATCGCCGTGCCCATCTGCTGGTTGGTGCTGAGCATCTTCGAGGCGATGGTCGGGCCGCCTCCCCGGCCGCAGCCCCCGGTGCCGGCCCCGACGCCCGAGGCAGCCCAAGGACCCACCTACACCGCCCAGCAGGTGCCCGGGATGCCCGGCACGGGCGCTCGCCAGCTCGGTGCCGGGGACGACGCCTCGGCCTGAGCCACGCCGGCCTGACGCTCCCCGGGAGACCACCTCCGGACGTGGAACGACCCGCAGGCGTGGCCTCGAGGGCCGCCTCCGCCGGACGTTCGCGGAGCGCCTGCGGGTCGGGTGACCGCCGGGTATTGCCGGCAGCTCGGACGACGTCGTCGCCCCCGCCCTGATGGACGACTGCCTAGCGGGCAGTCACCTCACGCGTCCTGAGAGAATGCATTTCTCGGACCACCTCCTTTCCCGTGTCCGACCACGGTAGGCAGCCGATCCCTCCCCGCACAACGGGTTTTCACTGAGCGAAGCGCCGCTCCCTGCCGTACCACGAGAGACAGGCACCGCACCGTCCGCTCAGGACCTCCGCGGGGCGAACCCTCATCCGGAATGCGGAACGCCCGCGCGGGGAGCACTCGGTGGTGCTGCGACCCGGCGGGCGTTCTGCAGTGTATGTCCGGCGGCGTCCTACTCTCCCACAACCTCGCGGTTGCAGTACCATCGGCGCTGAGAGGCTTAACTTCCGGGTTCGGGATGGGACCGGGTGTTTCCCTCTCGCTATGGCCGCCGTAACTCTAG
>NZ_JAMJPH010000002.1:0-33450 GCF_023554635.1 Nocardioides bruguierae | reverse complement strand
CGCGCGGGCCCACGTCACGGGGTCAGAACTGCTCGTCCTCCACGAACGCGTCGTCCTCGTCGTCGTTGTAGGCGGCGAGAGCGGCGTGCGGGTCGAAGCCGGGCGCGCTGTCCTTGAGGGACAGGCCCATCTCCACGAGCTTGGCCTTGACCTCGTCGATCGACTTCGCACCGAAGTTGCGAATGTCGAGGAGGTCCTGCTCCGAGCGACCGATGAGCTCACCCACGGTGTGGATGCCCTCGCGCTTGAGGCAGTTGTAGGAGCGGACGGTCAGCTGGAGGTCCTCGACCGGGAGGGCGAGGTCCGCGGCCAGCTGCTCGTCGACCGGCGACGGGCCGATGTCGATGCCCTCGGCCTCGACGTTCAGCTCACGCGCCAGGCCGAAGAGCTCGACCAGGGTCTTGCCGGCCGAGGCGAGGGCGTCGCGCGGGCGGATCGACGGCTTGGTCTCGACGTCGATGACCAGCTTGTCGAAGTCGGTGCGCTGCTCGACACGGGTGGCCTCGACCTTGTAGCTGACCTTCAGCACGGGGCTGTAGATCGAGTCGACCGGCATGCGGCCGATCTCGTTGTCGGCGCCCTTGTTCTGCGCGGACGAGACGTAGCCACGGCCGCGCTCGACGACGAGCTCCATCTCCAGCTTGCCCTTGTCGGACAGCGTGGCGATGCGCAGGTCGGGGTTGTGCACCTCGACACCGGCCGGCGGGGCGATGTCCGCGGCAGTCACGTCACCGGCACCCGACTTGCGCAGGTACATGGTGACGGGCTCGTCGTGCTCCGAGGAGACCACGAGCGCCTTGAGGTTCAGGATGATCTCGGTGACGTCCTCCTTGACCCCCTCGACCGTGGAGAACTCGTGGAGGACGTTGTCGATCTTGATGCTCGTGACCGAGGCGCCGGGGATGGAGCTGAGCAGCGTGCGGCGCATCGAGTTGCCGAGCGTGTAGCCGAAGCCGGGCTCGAGGGGCTCGATGACGAAGCGCGAGCGGAACTCGTCGACCGGCTCTTCCGAGAGGGTGGGGCGCTGTGCGATGAGCACTGATGTGTTCCTTTCCGGGACCGACCGCTATATGAGGGACCCGAACTGCGGGGGTGGAGGAGGTGGCGCGGGGGTGACGGAGCCCCGGCGGGTCGAAACCCGCCGGGGCGCCGTCACGAGGTCACTTCTTCGAGTAGAACTCGACGATGAGCTGCTCCTGCACCGGGACGTCGATCTGCGCCCGGACGGGGAGCTGGTGCACCAGGACGCGCATCCGCTGCGGCAGGGCCTCGAGCCACGCCGGGACGACGCGCTCACCGTGGGTCTCGCGGGCCACGATGAACGGGGTCATCTCCAGGGACTTCTCGCGGACGTCGATGACGTCGTGCGCGGAGACCTGGTACGAGGGGATGTCCACCTTCCTGCCGTTGACCAGGAAGTGGCCGTGGACCACGAGCTGGCGGGCGTGACGGCGGGTGCGCGCGAAGCCGGCGCGGTACACCACGTTGTCGAGGCGGGCCTCGAGCATGCGGAGCAGGTTGTCACCGGTCTTGCCGTCGCGGCGGGAGGCCTCGACGTAGTAGTTGTAGAACTGCTTCTCCATCACGCCGTAGGTGAAGCGAGCCTTCTGCTTCTCCTGGAGCTGAGTGCGGTACTCGGACTCCTTGATGCGGGCGCGGCCGTGCTGGCCGGGGGCGTACGGGCGACGCTCGAAAGCGGCGTCACCACCCACCAGGTCGACGCCGAGACGGCGCGACTTGCGGGTCATGGGGCCGGTGTAACGGGCCATTTCTCAAGTCTCCTGTTCTCGTGCGCGGGGTCAGACGCGGCGGCGCTTGGGCGGGCGGCAGCCGTTGTGGGGCGTCGGCGTGACGTCCTGGATGGTGCCGACCTCGAGGCCGATCGCACCCAGGGAACGGATCGCCGTCTCGCGGCCCGAGCCCGGGCCCTTGACGAAGACGTCGATCTTCTTCATGCCGTGCTCCATCGCCCGACGACCCGCGGCCTCGGCGGCCATCTGCGCGGCGAACGGGGTGGACTTGCGGGAGCCCTTGAAGCCGACGGTGCCGGCAGAGGCCCACGAGATCACCGCACCGGTCGGGTCGGTGATCGTGACGATGGTGTTGTTGAACGTGCTCTTGATGTGGGCTTCGCCCTGAGCGACGTTCTTCTTCTCCTTGCGGCGGATCTTGGTCTTCGCCGCAGCCTGACGGCTCTTGGGAGGCATTTCTCTCCTGAAGTTCTGGTCGAGTGTGGATCGAGGAAGTCAGCGGGAGGCGGCCGTGAGGCCCGCCGTCACTTCGCCTTCTTCTTGCCGGCGACCGTGCGCTTGGGGCCCTTGCGGGTACGCGCGTTGGTCTTGGTGCGCTGACCACGCACGGGCAGACCCATGCGGTGGCGGCGACCCTGGTAGCTACCGATCTCGATCTTGCGGCGGATGTCCGCCTGGACCTCACGGCGGAGGTCACCCTCGATCTGGTAGCTGGCCTCGATCGCGTCGCGAAGCTTGACCAGGTCATCCTCGGTGAGCGCGTGGACCCGCGTGCTGGGGTCGACGCCGGTCACCTCGAGGACCTTCTTGGCGGAGGTACGGCCGATGCCGTAGATGTAGGTGAGAGCGACCTCGATGCGCTTGTCGCGCGGAAGGTCGACACCGACGAGGCGTGCCATGTCAGTGGCCTTTCTGGTTCTGCGGGAGTGTCGGTCGTGCCGCGCCCCGGGACGTCTCGTCGAGACCCGGGCTCCGGCTCCTGCTCCGGAGGTGGATGCCGGCACCGATCACCGAGGTGAGGGGCGCCTTAGCGGACACGTGTGTGGAGTTGTTGCGGTGGTGCTGGCGCGCGGCCCGTGGGCCATGCGGTGCGTCGAGACGCTCGGGCTCAGCCCTGGCGCTGCTTGTGACGCGGGTTGGAGCAGATGACCATGACGCGGCCGTGGCGACGGATCACCTGGCACTTGTCGCAGATCTTCTTGACGCTCGGCTTGACCTTCATGTCAAGTCCTTCCTGTGGCCCCGGGGGGCCAGTCGGCTGGCTACTTGTAGCGGTAGACGATCCGACCGCGGGACAGGTCGTAGGGGGAGAGCTCCACCACCACGCGGTCCTCGGGGAGGATCCGGATGTAGTGCTGGCGCATCTTGCCGCTGATGTGGGCGAGAACCTTGTGGCCGTTGCTCAGCTCGACGCGGAACATGGCGTTGGGCAGGGCCTCCACGACGGTGCCCTCGATCTCGATCACGCCTTCTTTCTTCGGCATGTCCTCCGCAATCCGTTGTAGGTGTCTACCGTTGGTGCACCGGGCAGCAGGTCGCTGCTCGGGTGGTCCGGGAACCTCCGACCACGCAGGTGGTCGTGGACCTCGTGCCGCCGCCCACCTCCCTCTTGCCGTGCTGGGCACGGGCAGCCGCGAGGAAAGCGGTACGGCCCACGTTGGACCGACACGCCAGTGTAGGGCGAAGCCGTGTGGAACCACGAATCGGCCTCGCCGGGGCGGGTCCAGCAGTGTAGGCGCGCGGGTGCCCGCGCGCCAGCATCAGCCGGCGAGCAGCCGCAGCGTGTCGACGCGCGCCGGTGCGCTGCCCGGCTCGGTGCCCTCGTGGGCCCCGGCGACCGGGTTGACCATCACCTCGTCCACCGCGAAGCGAGCGGCCAGGTCTGCGACGCGGCGGCGCGCCTCGTCCCGGGCCCCGATCACCCAGCGCGACGCCATGGCGTCGACGATCTCCTGCTGGCCGGCGGCCAGCTCGACCTTCTCCGCCTCCTCCACCGAGGCCAGCGGACGCAGCGGAGCACCGGTGCGCAGCGCGAGCATGGTGAGCAGCTGGGGCAGGGCGAGCCGGTAGGCCTCGTCCGCGTCCTCGGCCACGCTGGCGTTGACGGTGAGGAACGTCCGCGGCTCGGCGAGCAGCTCGGAGGGCCGGAAGGACTCCCGGTACAGCCGCACCGCGTCCGCGGTGGCCCGCTCGTCCCCGCTGAAGTGGTGGGCGAAGACGTAGGGCAGGCCCTTCTCCGCCGCGAGGCGGGCCGAGTAGTCGCTGCTGCCCAGCAGCCAGACGGCGGCCACCGAGTCGGCGGCCGGCGTGGCCCGCAGCGCCTGGGTGCGGCCGGCGACGCTGACGGCGACGCCGTCGGTGTCCATCATCGCGAGCACGTCGTCCACGTACTGCGGGAACCGGGTGACGGCCTGGTCGTCCACTCCCCCGGCGCCGTGGCGCAGCGCGTAGGACGTGATCGGGTCCGTGCCCGGGGCGCGGCCGATGCCGAGGTCGACGCGGCCGGGGAACGCGGCCTCGAGCAGTGCGAACTGCTCTGCCACCACGAGCGGGGCGTGGTTCGGCAGCATGACGCCGCCACTGCCGACGCGGATGCGGCTCGTCGCCGAGCCGATCATCGCGAGCAGCACCGGCGGGTTGGTCGCCGCGACGGCGGGCATGTTGTGGTGCTCGGCCACCCAGTACCGGTGGTAGCCGAGGGCGTCCGCGGCCCGCGCGACCTCGAGGGTCGCGGCGAGGGCCTGCGCCGAGGACTGGTCACCGCGCACGGGGACGAGGTCGAGGACTGACAGAGTGGGGAGCTGCGTGGTCATCACCGGTCACAACACCGGCGCTGCCGACGCTGTTCCTCGCGGGTCTCGCCGCGATGCCGCCCCGGCCCTCGACCGGCGTCAGCCGGCCGCGTCCACCCGGTCCTTGGCGTCCTTGAGCAGGCTGGCCACGGTGGTGACGCCCAGGATCACCACGATCGCCACCAGCGAGAGCCAGGTCGGCACCTCAGGCGCCCAGGAGATCGGCTCGCCGCCGTTGAGGAAGGGCAGCTCGTTGGTGTGCATCGCGTGCAGCACCAGCTTCACGCCGATGAAGGCGAGCAGCACGCTGAGGCCGTAGGACAGGTAGACCAGCCGCTCGAGCAGGTCGCCGATGAGGAAGTAGAGCTGGCGCAGACCCATCAGGGCGAACACGTTGGCCGCGAAGACGAGGTACGCCTCACTGGTGAGCCCGTAGATCGCAGGGATCGAGTCCAGCGCGAAGAGCAGGTCGGTCATGCCCAGGGTGAGCACGACGATCAGCATCGGGGTGCCGAGTCGCCGGCCGTCGACCCGCGTGGACAGCTTCACGCCGTCGTAGTGGTCGGAGAACGGCAGGTGCGTGCGGACCCAGCGCACGGGCGCGGGCTCGGCGGGGTCCTCCTCGCCGTGGTCCAGGACGAGCTTGACGGCCGTGTACACGAGGAACAGGCCGAAGAGGTAGAACACCCAGCTGAACTGGTCGATCGCGGCCGCGCCGAGGGCGATGAAGACGCCACGGAGCACGAGGGCGATGACGATGCCGATGAGCAGGGCGGTGGCCTGGAACTGCCGCGGCACGTGCAGGCGGGCCATGATCAGCAGGAAGACGAAGAGGTTGTCGACCGAGAGGGAGTACTCGGTCAGCCACCCCGCGAAGAACTGGCCGGCGTAGTCGCCGCTGGAGAAGTACCAGACCCCCAGCCCGAACAGCACGGCCAGGCCGACGAAGCCGGCCAGGTGCCGCGCGGACTCCGCGGTGCTCGGCTCGTGCGGCCGCCGGCCGATCACCAGCACGTCGACGAGGAGCAGCGTGGTGGTCAGCACGACGGTGCCGACCCAGAGCCAGACGGGGACGTCCACAGGGGGCCTTTCAGGAACGGACGTCGCGACCCCGGGGCGGACGCGACCTGTTCACCGTACCCAGCCCCGCCCACGTCGACGCAGCCGGCGCCGACGTGACGCCGGACGCCCCGGCCGTCAGTCGGCGAGCGGGCCGAAGGTGGCGCCGAGCGCGGTCAGGCGCTCCTCTCCCCCGTCGAGCGCGGTGAGCACCCAGTGCCCGTGCTCGGTGAGCACGAAGGTGTGCTCGAAGTGGGCGGCGCGGGCACCGTCGGCGGTGACCACGGTCCACTCGTCCTCGAGGATGTCGGTCTCGGGGTCTCCCGCGGTGAGCATCGGCTCGACGGCCAGCGCCAGTCCGGGGACGAGACGGGGCCCGCGACCGGGCTTGCCGTAGTTCGGGACGTTGGGCGGCAGGTGCATCTCGGTGCCGATGCCGTGGCCCACGTAGTCCTCGACGATGCCGAGCGCGGTGCCGGTAGCGTCCTGGGAGCGGACGTAGGACTCGACCGCGTGACCGATGTCGGTGACCCGACCGCCGTCGCGGGCGGCGGCGATGCCGCGCCACATCGATTCCTGCGTGATGCGCAGGAGCTCGGCGTCCGCCGCGGACGGGGCACCACCGACGACCACGCTGAGCGCGGCGTCGCCGTGGAAGCCCTCCACGATCGCACCGCAGTCGATGGAGACGAGGTCACCCTCGGCCAGCACCCGGTCACCGGGGATGCCGTGGACGACCTCCTCGTTCACGGAGACACAGATGCTCCCGGGGAAGCCCTGGTAGCCCAGGAACGAGGGCACCGCCCCCCGGGAGCGGATGCTGTCCTCCGCGATCGCGTCCAGCTCCCCGGTGGTCATGCCGGGGCGGACGCTCTCGGAGAGGAGCTGCAGCGTCGCGCCGACCACCAGGCCGGCGCGACGCATCAGCAGGAGCTGCTCGGGCGTCTTGATCTCGACGCCGCGGTCACGCCATCCCACGAGGACTCAGGCGCGCGCGTCGAGGGCGGAGAGGATGCGCTCGGTGACCTCGTCGACCTCGCCCATCCCGTCGACCTCGACGAGGAGGCCGCGCTCGCGGTAGACGTCGATCAGCGGGGCCGTCTGCTCCACGTACACCTGCTGGCGGTGACGGATGACGTCCTCGGTGTCGTCGCTGCGCCCGGAGGTCTCCGCGCGCTTGAGCAGACGCTGGACGAGCTCCTCGGAGTCGACCGTGAGCACGACCGCGACGTCGATGCTGTGCCCGGTGGCCGCGACCATCCCGTCGAGCTCCTCGACCTGCGCGGTGGTGCGCGGGTAGCCGTCGAGGAGGAAGCCGGGCTCGGCGTCGGCCTCGGCGATGCGGTTGCGCACCATCGAGTTGGTCACCGAGTCGGGCACGTACTCGCCGGCGTCCATGTACTTCTTCGCCTCCAGGCCGAGGGGCGTGCCCTGGCCGACGTTGGCGCGGAAGATGTCGCCGGTGGAGATGGCGGGGATGCCGTAGCGGCCCGCGACGAGGGCGGCCTGGGTGCCCTTGCCGGCACCGGGGGGACCCATGAAGATCATTCTCATCAGCGAAGGAATCCTTCGTAGTTGCGCTGCTGGAGCTGACTCTCGATCTGCTTCACCGTGTCGAGCGCGACGCCCACCATGATGAGGATCGACGTGCCGCCGAACGGGAAGTTCTGGTTCGCGTTGATCAGGACCAGCGCGATGAGCGGCACGAGCGCGATGAGGCCGAGGTAGACGGCTCCGGGCAGCGTGATGCGGGACAGGACGTAGGACAGGTAGTCCTCGGTCGGCTTGCCCGCCCGGATCCCGGGGATGAAGCCGCCGTACTTCTTCATGTTGTCCGCGACCTCCACCGGGTTGAAGGTGATCGAGACGTAGAAGTAGGTGAAGAACACGATCAGCCCGAAGTAGGCGATCATGTAGAGCGGGTGGTCGCCCCGCACGAAGTAGGTGCTGATGAACTGGACCCAGCCCGCGTCGCTCGTCTGGTTGAACTGCACGGCCATGGCCGGCAGGTACAGCAGCGACGAGGCGAAGATGACCGGGATGATGCCGGCCTGGTTCACCTTGAGCGGGATGTAGGTCGAGGAGCCGCCGAACATCTTGCGACCCACCATCCGGCGGGCGTACTGCACCGGGATGCGGCGCTGCGCCTGCTCGATGAGGATCACGGCGGCGACCAGCACGAGGCCGATCACGAGCACGATGCCGAAGGTCCACCAGCCCTGGCTGATCTGGACCTGCCACATGGCGCCCGGGAAGGTGGCGACGACCTGGGTGAAGATCAGGATCGACATGCCGTTGCCCACGCCGCGCTCGGTGATGAGCTCGCCCAGCCACATGATGACCGCGGTGCCGGCCGTCATGGTGATGACCATGACGAGGAAGGCGGTGACGCCGTCGTCGTGCAGGAGGGGCAGCTCGCACTGGAGCAGGTCCCCCGACCGCGCCAGCGCCACGATGCCGGTCGCCTGGAGCAGGGCCAGGCCCAGCGTCAGGTACCGCGTGTACTGGGTGATCTTGGTCTGGCCGGCCTGGCCTTCCTGCTTCAGCGCCTCGAGCCGCGGGATCACCACGACGAGCAGCTGCAGGATGATGCTGGCCGTGATGTACGGCATGATCCCGAGCGCGAAGATGGTGAGCTGGAGCAGCGCACCACCGGAGAACAGGTTCACCAGGCTGTAGAGGCTGGCGTTGGCGCCGGACTGCGCAGCGTCGATGCACTGCTGGACGTTGGCGACGTCCACGCCCGGCGCGGGGATCTGCGACCCCGCTCGGAAGATCACGATGATGCCCAGGACGAAGAGCAGCTTGCGCCGCAGGTCCGGCGTCCTGAAAGCGTTGGCGAACGCGCCTAGCACGAGATCCTCTTTCTGCATTCAGACAACGACTCCCAGGTCACGCCCAGCGAGCCCGGGGAAGCCTAACAGGTGAGATGTTGCATCCACGTCCGACCCGGGAGCCCGTTCGACGAACGGTCCCCGGGGACGCACGAAGGGCGCGGGGCACGCACCGAAGTGGTGCCCCGCGCCCTTCGTCGCAGGGGTTCAGACGAGCGTCGTGGTCCCGCCGGCGGCCTGGATCTTCTCCGAGGCGGAGGACGAGAACGCGTTGGCGCTCACGTCGACCTTGACGGAGATGTCACCGGTGCCGAGCACCTTGACGGGCTGGTTCTTGCGAACCGCACCCTTCGCGACCAGGTCCTCGACGGTCACCGCGCCACCCTCGGGGTAGAGCGCGGAGAGCTTGTCGAGGTTGACGACCTGGAACTCGACCTTGAACGGGTTCTTGAAGCCCTTGAGCTTCGGCATGCGCATGTGGATGGGCATCTGGCCACCCTCGAACGCAGCCGGAACCTGGTAGCGGGCCTTCGTACCCTTGGTACCGCGGCCGGCCGTCTTGCCCTTCGAGGCCTCACCACGACCCACGCGGGTCTTGGCGGTCTTGGCGCCCGGGGCGGGCTTCAGGTTGTGCAGCTTGAGCGTCATGTCAGTCAACCTCCTCGACGGTCACGAGGTGACGCACCGTCTGGACCATCCCGCGGATCTCGGGGCGGTCCTCCTTGACGACGACGTCGCCGATCCGCTTGAGACCGAGCGAGCGCACGGTCTCGCGCTGGTTCTGCTTGCAGCCGATGGTCGACTTCAGCTGCTGGATCTTGAGCTGCGCCATCAGGAGGCCACCTCCTGCGAGGAGCCCTCGGGCACCTCGTTGCGCGCCTTCAGCAGCGCGGCGGGGGTGACAGCCTCGACGGGCAGGCCACGCCGGGCCGCGACGGCCTCGGGCTGCTCCAGCATCTTCAGCGCCTCGACGGTCGCGTGAACGATGTTGATCTGGTTCGACGACCCGAGCGACTTGCTCAGGATGTCGTGGATGCCGGCGCACTCCAGGACGGCACGCACCGGACCACCGGCGATCACACCGGTACCGGGGGCGGCCGGACGCAGCATGACCACGCCGGCAGCCTTCTCACCCTGGACGGGGTGAGGGATCGTGCCCTGGATGCGGGGGACCTGGAAGAACGCCTTCTTGGCCTCCTCCACACCCTTGGCGATGGCGGCCGGCACCTCCTTGGCCTTGCCGTAACCGACGCCGACGAGACCCTCGCCGTCACCGACGATCACGAGGGCGGTGAAGCTGAAGCGACGACCACCCTTCACGACCTTGGCGACACGGTTGATCGCGACGACACGCTCGATGTAGGCGGTCTTGTCCGCGCCCTGGTTGCCGCGACCGTTGTCGCGTCCACGGCGCTCGCCACCGCGCTGTCCGCGCTGGGCTCCGCTCATGAGACTACTTCCTCTACTCTCTCGTTCGCGATCAGAAGGTCAGGCCGCCCTCACGGGCGGCGTCGGCCAGGGCCGCGATGCGGCCGTGGTACTTGTTGCCGGCGCGGTCGAAGACCACGCCCTCCACACCAGCAGCCTTGGCCCGCTCGGCGACGAGCTCGCCGACCTTCTTGGCCTTGGCGGTCTTGTCGCCCTCGAGGGTGCGGACGTCGGCCTCCATGGAGGAGGCGCTGGCCAGCGTCTTGCCGACCAGGTCGTCGACGACCTGCACCGAGAGGTGCTTGGAGGAACGGGTGACGACCATGCGCGGACGCTCGGCCGTGCCGTGCAGCTTCTTGCGACCCCGGACCTGACGGCGCAGGCGGGAGCGGGTCTTCGCCGCGGTGTGCTTGTGGTTGGACAGGGAGATAGCCATCGTCACTTACCAGCCTTTCCGACCTTGCTGCGGACGTGCTCGCCCTCGTAACGCACACCCTTGCCCTTGTAGGGCTCGGGCTTGCGGAGCTTGCGGATGTTCGCGGCGACCTCGCCGACGAGCTGCTTGTCGATGCCCTGGACGCCGAGCTTGGTCGGGCCGTCCGTGGTGAAGGTGATCCCCTCGGGGGCGTCGAACACGATCGAGTGGCTGTAGCCGAGCTGGAACTCCAGCTGCGTGGGGCCCTTGGGCAGCACGCGGTAGCCGACGCCACGGATCTCGAGCTTCTTCTCGTAGCCCTGGGTCACGCCCACGACCATGTTGTTGACCAGCGTGCGGGTCAGGCCGTGGAGGGCCTTGGACTCACGCTCGTCGTCGGGGCGCTTGACCTCGAGGTCCGCCTCGTTGCGCTCGACCGTGATCGGCGCGGCGACCTTGTGGGACAGCGTGCCCTTGGGGCCCTTGACGGTCACCAGCGCGCCGTCGATGGTCACGTCGACGCCGGACGGGACCGTGATGGGGAGCTTGCCAATACGCGACATGCTTGTAGTTCTCCTATCTCGGTCTCGTCGTCACCAGACGTAGGCGAGGACTTCGCCGCCCACGCCCTTCTGGTTCGCCTGGCGGTCGGTCAGCAGACCCTGGCTCGTGGAGATGATCGCCACGCCCAGGCCGCCGAGGACCTTGGGGAGGCCGGTGTGCTTGGCGTACACGCGCAGACCGGGCTTGCTGATCCGGCGGACGCCGGCGATCGAGCGCTCGCGGTTGCGGCCGTACTTCAGCGTGATGGTGAGGGTCTTGCCGACCTCACCCTCAGCCGGGTCGGCGACCACGTACGAGGTGATGTAACCCTCCTGCTGGAGGATGTCGGCCAGGCCCTGCTTCAGCTTGCTGTAGGGCATGGTCACCGAGTCGTGGTACGCCTGGTTGGCGTTGCGCAGACGCGTGAGCATGTCTGCGATCGGGTCAGTCATCGTCATGGCCGTGAGGCCCTTTCTCCACCCCGGTTTCGCGCCCCGCCCTCACGGGCGGACGCGACCTTGGGCGACTTGTGTGTGGATACGAAGAAGTCTCGGGTCACCAGGAGGACTTGGTCACACCGGGCAGCTCGCCGCGGTGCGCCATCTCCCGGAGGCAGATCCGGCAGAGGCCGAACTTGCGGTAGACGGCCTTCGGCCGGCCGCAACGCTGGCAGCGGGTGTAACCGCGCGAGCTGAACTTCGGCTTCTTGGCGGCCTTCACCTTCAGAGCGGTCTTCGCCATGTCAGTTCTCCTTGAACGGGAAGCCGAGCTGCTTGAGCAGCGCCCGACCCTGGTCGTCGTTCGTGGCGGTCGTGACCACGGTGATGTCCATGCCGCGGGTGCGGTCGATCTTGTCCTGGTTGATCTCGTGGAACATGACCTGCTCGGTGAGACCGAAGGTGTAGTTGCCGTTGCCGTCGAACTGCTTGCCGTTCAGGCCGCGGAAGTCGCGGATACGGGGCAGGGCGATGGACAGCAGACGGTCCAGGAACTCCCACATGCGGTCACCGCGGAGCGTGACGTGGCAGCCGATCGGCATGCCCTCGCGCAGCTTGAACTGCGCGATGGACTTGCGAGCCTTGGTCACGGTCGGCTTCTGACCGGTGATCGCGGTCAGGTCGCGGACGGCGCCGTCGATCAGCTTCGCGTCGCGCGCAGCCTCGCCGACACCCATGTTGACCACGATCTTGGTCAGGCCGGGCACCTGCATGACGTTGGCGATGTCGAACTCGGACTTGAGGGCCGGAAGGATCTCCTCGCGGTACCGGGTCTTCAGACGCGGCGGCACGTTCGCGGAGATCACCGGGTTCTCGGTGGTCTCGGTCATCTCAGATCTCCTTGCCGGTCTTGCGGGAGATGCGGACGCTGCGCTCGGACGAGTAGGTCGAGCCGTCGGGGCGACGCTTGGTCACCTCGACGCGCTTGAAGCCCACGCGCGTGGTGTCCTTGCCCTCGACCAGCGCCACGTTGGACACGTGGATCGGGGCCTCGGCGGTCACGATGCCGCCGGTGCTGCCCTCGCGACCGCCGTTGTTGACGGACTTGGTGTGCTTCTTGACGAGGTTGACACCCTCGACGATGACCCGGTCCTCACCGGGGATCGTGCGGATGACCTTGCCCTCGACGCCCTTGTCCTTGCCGGCGATCACCTTGACGGTGTCGCCCTTCTTGACGTTCAGGTTCTTGGCCATGCTCACAGCACCTCCGGGGCGAGCGAGATGATCTTCATGAACTTCTTGTCCCGCAGCTCGCGACCCACGGGGCCGAAGATGCGGGTGCCGCGCGGCTCGCCGTCGTTCTTGAGGATCACGGCGGCGTTCTCGTCGAAGCGGATGTACGAGCCGTCGGGCCGGCGGCGCTCCTTGACGGTGCGCACGACGACCGCCTTGACGACGTCACCCTTCTTCACGTTGCCGCCGGGGATCGCGTCCTTGACGGTGGCGACGATGGTGTCACCGATGCCGGCGTAGCGGCGACCCGAGCCACCGAGAACGCGGATGCAGAGGATCTCCTTCGCACCCGTGTTGTCGGCGACCTTCAGTCGCGACTCCTGCTGGATCATTGCTGTTTCTCCTGGTTGTCGAGCTGGTTCTCACGGGCTTGCGGCTCGTGAGCCTGGCCGAACTTCATGGGTTGGATCTCGCCCTGGGGGCGAGGAGTCACTTGGCCTTCTCGAGGACCTCGACCACGCGCCACCGCTTGGTGGCGGACAGCGGGCGGGTCTCCATGAGGAGGACGCGGTCGCCGATGCCGCACTCGTTGGCCTCGTCGTGGGCCTTGAGCTTGCTCGTGCGACGCATGACCTTGCCGTACAGGGCGTGCTTCACGCGGTCCTCGACGGACACGACCACGGTCTTGTCCATCTTGTCGCTGACCACGATGCCCTCACGGGTCTTGCGGCTGTTGCGCTCGATCGTCTGCTCGCTCATGCGGCACCGTCCTCGTTGCTCGCGCCCGGAGCGGTACGGATGCCGAGCTCGCGCTCGCGCACCACCGTGTAGATCCGGGCGATGTCCTTCTTGACCGACCGCAGCCGGCCGTGGCTCTCCAGCTGGCCGGTGGCGGCCTGGAAACGGAGGTTGAACAGCTCCTCCTTGGCCTCGCGGAGCTTGGCCTCCAGGTCGACGTCGTTGAGCTCGTCGAGCTCGTGCGCCTGGGCGTTCGACATCAGAACTCACCGCCCTCTCGGGTGACGAAACGGCACTTCATGGGCAGCTTGTGGATCGCGCGACGCATGGCCTCGCGAGCGATGTCCTCCGGCACGCCGGCCAGCTCGAACATCACGCGGCCCGGCTTGACGTTGGCCACCCACCACTCGGGGGAACCCTTGCCGGAACCCATGCGGGTCTCGGCCGGCTTCTTGGTCAGCGGGAGGTCGGGGTAGATGTTGATCCACACCTTGCCGCCACGCTTGATGTGACGCGTCATGGCGATACGAGCGGACTCGATCTGACGGTTGGTCACGTAGTGGCCCTCGAGGGCCTGGATGCCGAAGTCACCGAAGGCGAGGCTGGTGCCGCCCTTGGCCGCACCCGAACGCTTCGGGTGGTGCTGCTTGCGGTGCTTGACGCGACGGGGCATCAACATGTCAGGCCTCCGGAGCGGTCTCGGGCGCCGGAGCGGCAGCGGCCTCGGCCGGAGCCTCGGTCTGCTGGCCGCGGTCGGCGCGGGTCGGACGGTCGCCGCGGGAACCGCGCGACGGACGGTCGCCACCGCGACCGCGGTTGTTGCCACCGCGACCGGGGACGCCGGCGCGGGCGGCGGCCTGGGCCTGGCGCTCGGCACGGGAGCCGGACACCTCGCCCTTGTAGATCCACACCTTCACGCCGATGCGGCCGAAGGTGGTGCGGGCCTCGTAGAAGCCGTAGTCGATGTCGGCACGCAGCGTGTGCAGCGGGACGCGACCCTCGCGGTAGAACTCGGTGCGCGACATCTCGGCGCCGTTGAGGCGGCCGGAGCACTGGATCCGGATGCCCTTGGCACCGGAGCGCATCGTGGTCTGCATCGCCTTGCGCATGGCGCGGCGGAACTGCACGCGGCCCGACAGCTGCTCGGCGACACCCTGGGCGACGAGCTGGGCGTCGACCTCCGGGTTCTTGACCTCGAGGATGTTCAGCTGGACCTGCTTGCCGGTCAGCTTCTCGAGCTCGCCGCGGATGCGGTCGGCCTCGGCGCCGCGGCGGCCGATGACGATGCCCGGACGAGCGGTGTGGATGTCCACCCGCACGCGGTCCCGGGTCCGCTCGATCTCGACCTTGGAGATGCCGGCCCGCTCCATGCCCTTGCTGAGCAGCTTGCGGATCGCGACGTCCTCACCGACGTACGACTTGTAGAGCTTGTCGGCGTACCAGCGGGACTTGTGGTCCGTGCTGATACCCAGACGGAAGCCGTTCGGGTTGATCTTCTGACCCATCAGGCACCCTCTCCGTTGTTGGCCGGCGTGACGACCAGCGTGATGTGGCTCGTGCGCTTGTTGATCCGCGTGGCGCGGCCCTGGGCGCGCGGGCGCCACCGCTTCATCGTCGGGCCCTCGTCGACCATGGCGGTCGAGATGACCAGGTCGTCGGTGTCCAGGCCCTCGGTGCTCTCCGCGTTGGCCACGGCGGACTCCAGGACCTTCAGGACCGTCTCGCTGGCGGCCTGCGGGGCGAAGGCCAGCAGGGCGCGGGCCTCCTCGACGCTCGAGCCGCGGACCATGTCCACGACACGACGCGCCTTCATCGGCGTGATCCGCACGAAGCGGGCGGTCGCGAAGGCGCCCGGCTGGTCGCCGAGCAGCGACTCGCGGCGGGCGCTGGTGCGCCGGCGCTCAGTAACGCTCATGTGCTCGTTCTCTCCAGTTCCTCTGGTCGCCCCCGCGTCAGCGGCGGCGGCCCTTCCGGTCTTCCTTCACGTGGCCCTTGTAGGTGCGGGTGGGAGCGAACTCCCCCAGCTTGTGGCCGACCATGGAGTCGGACACGAACACCGGCACGTGCTTGCGGCCGTCGTGCACCGCGATCGTGTGGCCGATCATGGCCGGCACGATCATCGAGCGACGCGACCACGTCTTGATGACGTTGTGGCTGCCCTTCTCGTTCTCCGCGTCCACCTTCTTCATGAGGTGGTCGTCGACGAAGGGACCCTTGCTCAGGCTGCGAGGCATTACTTACGGCCCTTTCCGGACTTGCGACGGCGGATGATCTGCGAGTCAGAGGCCTTGCGCTTGCGCGTCCGGCCCTCGGGCTTGCCCCACGGGGAGACCGGGTGACGGCCGCCGGAGGTCTTGCCCTCGCCACCACCGTGCGGGTGGTCGACCGGGTTCATCACGACACCGCGGACGGTCGGGCGCTTGCCCTTCCAGCGCATGCGGCCGGCCTTGCCCCAGTTGATGTTGGACTGCTCGGCGTTGCCGACCTCACCGACGGTGGCGCGGCAGCGCACGTCGACGAAGCGCATCTCGCCGGAGGGCATGCGCAGCGTGGCGCGGGAGCCCTCACGAGCGATGAGCTGGGCGGACATGCCGGCCGAGCGGGCGATCTTGGCGCCGCCGCCCGGGCGCAGCTCCACGCAGTGCACCGTGGTGCCGACGGGGATGTTGCGCAGGGGCAGGTTGTTGCCGGGCTTGATGTCGGCGTTCGGGCCGGCCTCGACCGCGGTGCCCTGCGTCAGGTCGCGAGGCGCGATGATGTAGCGCTTCTCGCCGTCGGCGTAGTGCAGCAGCGCGATGCGCGCGGTGCGGTTGGGGTCGTACTCGATGTGCGCGACCTTGGCGGGGACGCCGTCCTTGTCGTAGCGACGGAAGTCGATGATCCGGTAGGCACGCTTGTGGCCACCACCCTGGTGACGGGTGGTGATCCGGCCCTGGTTGTTGCGGCCGCCCTTCTTGGGCAGCGGCACCGTCAGGGACTTCTCCGGCGTGGTCCGGGTGATCTCGACGAAGTCGGCGACCGACGAGCCACGACGGCCCGGGGTGGTCGGCTTGTACTTGCGGATAGCCATAACTGAGTTCCTCGTATCCTGACCGGTCAGCCGACCTGGCCGAAGATGTCGATGCGGTGACCCTCGGCCAGGCTGACGATCGCGCGCTTGGTGTCCTTGCGCTTGCCCATGCCGTAGCGGGTGCGGCGGCTCTTGCCGGGACGGTTCAGCGTGTTCACGCTCGTCACCTTGACGTCGAAGATCTTCTCGACCGCGATCTTGATCTCGGTCTTGTTGGCGTCGGGGTGCACGACGAACGTGTACTTGTTCTGGTCGAGCAGGCCGTAGCTCTTCTCGGAGACGACCGGCGCGATCAGCACGTCACGGTGGTCCTTGTGCAGGGTGCTCATGCTCAGGCCTCCTTCTTGGTCGCGCCGGCCACGAAGACCTCGTACGCGGCCTGGGTGAAGACCACGTCGTCGGAGGCGAGCACGTCGTAGGTGTTCAGCTGGTCGGCGTAGAGCAGGTGAGCCTCCACGACGTTGCGCAGCGACAGCACGGTCAGGTCGTCCGACCGGTCCACGACGACGAGGAAGTTGGTGCGCTCGGCGACCGTCTTCAGCGCGGCCAGGGCGGCCTTGGTGGAGGGGGTCTCGCCGGAGACGAGGGACTCCACCACGTGGATGCGACCGTTCGCGGCCCGGTCCGAGAGGGCGCCACGCAGGGCGGCGGCCTTCATCTTCTTGGGGGTGCGCTGGTCGTAGCTGCGCGGCTGCGGGCCGTGCACGGTGCCACCGCCGGCGAACTGCGGAGCGCGGGTCGAGCCCTGACGGGCGCGGCCGGTGCCCTTCTGCTTGTAGGGCTTCTTGCCACCGCCGCGGACCTCGCCGCGGGTCTTGGTGGCGTGCGTGCCCTGGCGGGCGGCAGCCTGCTGGGCGACGACGACCTGGTGGATCAGCGGGACGTTGACGTCCACGGCGAAGATCTCGGCCGGGAAGTCGACCTTCACGGTCTTGACAGCCATGCTCAGGCCTCCTGGGTCTTCTTGGCGGCCGAGCGGAGGACCAGCACGCCACCCTTGGGGCCGGGAACGGCACCCTTGATGAGGATGAGGCCCTTGTCCGCGTCCACCGCGTGGACGGTCAGGTTCTGGGTGGTGACGGTGTCGCTACCCATGCGGCCGGCCATGCGCAGGCCCTTGAAGACGCGACCCGGCGTGGCGCAGGCACCGATGGAGCCCGGCTTGCGGTGGTTGCGGTGGGCACCGTGCGAGGCGGACACACCGGCGAAGCCGTGACGCTTCATGACACCGGCGAAGCCCTTGCCCTTGCTGGTGCCGGTCACGTCGATCTCCTCGCCCGCGGCGAAGGTCTCCACGGTGACCTCCTGGCCGACCGAGTACTCGGTGGCGGAGGTGGTGCGGATCTCGACGACGTGGCGGCGGGGGTTCACGCCGGCCTTGGAGAACTGGCCCGCGACGGGCTTGGAGACCTTGCGGGCCTCGATCTCACCGAAACCGAGCTGCACGGCGTTGTAGCCGTCGACGTCCGGCGTGCGGACGCCGGTGACGACGTTGGTGCCGGCGGCGATCACGGTCACGGGGATGACGCGGTTGTTCTCGTCCCAGAGCTGGGTCATGCCGAGCTTGGTGCCCAGCAGGCCCTTCACATTGCGTTCGAAAGTCATTTTCGCAGACCTCAGAGCTTGATCTCGATGTCGACGCCCGCCGGCAGGTCGAGCCGCATCAGGGAGTCGACGGTCTTCGGGGTCGGGTCGATGATGTCGATGAGGCGCTTGTGGGTGCGCATCTCGAAGTGCTCGCGGGAGTCCTTGTACTTGTGGGGCGAGCGGATGACGCAGTACACGTTCTTCTCGGTCGGCAGCGGCACCGGGCCGGCGACCTTGGCACCCGTGCGGGTGACCGTGTCCACGATCTTGCGCGCCGAGGTGTCGATCACCTCGTGGTCATAGGCCTTGAGCCTGATGCGGATCTTCTGTCCCGCCATAGGTCTCTCTCGTCCTTCTCGTCAGCTGCCGCGTGCGTAGTCATGCGGGACGTCCTCGGGCTTGAGTGGGTCCCGCGTTGCTCTCCCACCCAGCCTTCCTCCGACCCCCGCGGTCGGGCGTGTCGCCATTCACGGGGGAATCGCGGGCATGCCACTGGACCGGGTCCTGGTCGGTTCCGGCTGGTGGCAGCCCTCGGGGGGCTGAATCGGGTCTCCTGGTTCGGCGGGCGCACAGCGAACCCTGGAACACAGTTCTCCTGCCCCGGGAACCCGGGAGAGGGAGACGCGATTCAGAAGTCAAGGTGTGCCGCGCCCCGGCGACCCGCCGGAGCAACTCAGCTATCTTGGCAGACGTACCCCGCTGCGACAAATTCGTCGGGCACCCCCGGCCCCGGGCGCGTCGTCGGGGGCGGCGGAGCCCCGCGACGGGCCTGCGGCGGACCCCTGACGGTGCGCTCTGTCAGGATGTCCCCGCGCACCGCGCGAGGTCCTGCGAGCCGCGGGACCTGCCCCAGCTGCCGAGCGAGCACGGAGACCCATGCCTGCCGACGTCCCCCCAGGCTACCCGCCTCCCGGCGATCCCCGGGAGCCGGGCACGACCCCGCCCGTCCCCGGTCCTCCCCCGCCCGGCTGGGGACAGCCGGCAGGCCCGCCCCCGCGGCAGTGGCTGCCCGCCGTCCACCGGCCCGGCATCGTCCCCCTGGCACCGTTCGGGCTGGGCGACGTCCTCGGCGGCGCCTTCAAGCTGCTCCGGCTGAGCCCCGCCGCCGCCCTCGGCTCGGCGGCCCTGGCCAGCGTGCTCGCCGGCCTGGTGCCCGTGCTCGTCACCGCGCTGGTCTCCGGGGACGGCTCCCTGGACCTGATCGCGCTCGACACCGCGGCCTCCGGCACCGACCCGTTCGGCGACGTCCGGTGGGAGGCGTGGGCGGCCGTCGGGCTCAGCGCCGGCTTCGGGTTCCTGGTGATGTGGGTCGGCTACCTGCTGGTGCAGGGGATGGTCGCCGTGGCCGTTGAGCGAGGGCTGCTGGGTGTCCGCACGTCCCTGGCCCAAGCCTGGGCCGGCACCGC
Organism: Nocardioides bruguierae; assembly: GCF_023554635.1. Classification (NCBI taxonomy): domain Bacteria; kingdom Bacillati; phylum Actinomycetota; class Actinomycetes; order Propionibacteriales; family Nocardioidaceae; genus Nocardioides; species Nocardioides bruguierae. The sequence continues at coordinate 14,157 of NZ_JAMJPH010000002.1, read as the reverse complement.
CGGCACCCGCCTGCGGTTGGTCGGCCTCAGCCTGCTGCTGGGCCTCGGCAGCCTGCTGCTCGCCCTCGTCTGGCTCGGGCCGTTGCTGCTGGTGGTGGCGCTCGCCGACGACCCGCTCGTCCCCGCCCTGCTGTGGGGCCTGCTGGGCTTCGTGCTGTGGGCGGTGGCGTCGGTCTTCGCCTGGGTCAGGCTGGCCCTCGTCGCCGTGCCCGCGCTGGTCCTGGAGCGGCGCGGCGTCCTCTCGGCCCTGGGTCGTGCGTGGTCGCTGACCCGGGGCGCCTTCTGGCGCACGCTGGGCATCGCCATCCTGGTCGGCCTCATCACCTCGGTCGTGGCCTCGGTGGTGTCCTTCCCCGTCACCCTGGTGCTGGAGCTGCTGACCTACCTGCTCGACCCCCGGTGGACGATGCTCCTGCTGGTGCTCGGCCAGGTGCTGAGCCAGGTGGTCGCGGGGACGCTGTCCGTGCCCTTCCAGGCGGCCGCGACCACGCTGCAGTACGTGGACCTGCGCATCCGACGCGACGGCTGGGACCTCGAGCTGCTCCAGCGCGCCGGGCTCACCGGACCGGTGCCGACGGCCGGCGTCGCACCCGGCCAGGCAGGGCCTCCCGGAGCCGCACCGGGTCCGCCGCCGTCCGCGCCCCCGAGCTGGTGACCGCCCGACCGTGCTCCTGCTCCCCGTGGCCCCGCCGCTGCTCGCTGCCTCCCCGCTGACGCGCGCGCTGATGTCGCCGCTGACCCTCCCGCTGACCCCGCCGCTGACACCGTCGCCGGACGAGGCGCGCGGCCTGCTGCGCGAGGAGCTGACGGACCCGGCCTACACCGACACCGACTGGTGGGGGCGGTTCCTCGACTGGCTCGGCGGCCTGCTGGACGGGGCACCGGGGGCGTCCGGCCTCGACCTGGGGCCGCTGCCGACCGTGCTGACGCTGCTGGTGCTGGCGGTGCTGGGCGTCGGGGTGGGTCTGCTTGCCTCGCGGCTGCGGCACGGTGCACGTGCCCGCCGCGACACGGCCGCGGACCTCCTGGGTGCCGGCACGCTGAGCGCCGCGACGCTGCGGACCCGGGCCCGCGCCGCCCTCGAGGCCGGCGACGCGACGACGGCGCTGCTCGACGGCTACCGCGCCCTGGCCGTGCGGCAGGTCGAGCGCGGCCACCTGGAGGACGCGCCCGGCACCACCGCGGGTGGGGTCGCGCGGCGCCTGGGACGGGTGCACCCGGAGCACGCCGCCGACCTCCTGGCCGCGGCAACCGCCTTCGACGCCGCGCTCTACGGGCACCGCGCCCCCGACCTCACGACGGCCTCCGCGGTGCTCGACCTCGAGCACGACCTCGACAGCGCCCCGGCACGGACGTCCGGGAGCGACGCATGAGGCGGGCAAGGCCGCTGGTCCTCCTCCTCGCCGTGGTGGCGGGGCTCGTCGCCCTCACCGTGGCCCTGGTGCCGGCGCCGACGCCCAGCGCGGCCCTGGACCCCGAGAACCCCGCGCCCGACGGGGCACGGGCCCTCGCCCGGGTGCTGGCCGCCCAGGGCGTCGAGGTCGACGTGGCCCGCGGCGCCGACGCGCTCGAGGGGGCCCTGTCCGGCGGCGGGCCGGCCACGGTGCTGGTCACCTCCTCCTGGGCGCTCAGCCCGAGCACGGCTGCCGCTCTGCTCTCCTCGGCGGGCGAGGGCGAGGTGGTGGTGGCCGGCGCCGGGCCGCTCACCGTCTCCGCCCTCGGGCTCGACGTCGCCGCGCGCTCCGTCGGCGAGCGTCGCGACGTGCCCGCCCGGTGCGACGACCCCGTCCTGGCCGGTGCGCTCGGCGGGCTGGTGGTCTCCTCCACCGACGCCTACGCCTACGACGCGCCCGGCTGCTTCGGCCGCGGCCGGGCCCTCGTGGCGCGGACGAGCGAGGCCACGCTGCTCGGTGCCACGGGCGTGCTGCGCAACGACGAGGTGATCGACGCCGACAACGCCGCCGTCGCCCTGCGGCTGCTCGGTGCCCGGGACCGGCTCGTCTGGTACGTGCCGGACCCGGCCGACGCGCTGCCCTCGGAGGCAGGCGCCCTGGCCGAGCTGCCGGACGCCCTGGCACCCGGGCTGTGGCTGACGCTCCTCGTCGTGGTCGCCGTGGCCGTGTGGCGCGGGCGCCGCCTCGGTCCGCTGGTGCGCGAGCCGCTGCCCGTGGTCGTGCGTTCCTCCGAGACCACGCTGGCCCGCGGACGCCTCTACCACCGGGCCGGCGACGCGCCCCACGCGGCCGCGGCCCTGCGCGCGGGCAGCCGCGGCAGGCTGGCCGACCACCTCGGCGTCCCTCCCGGGCCGGCCGCGGGCGAGCCCCTCGTCCTCGCCGTCGCCTCCGCCGCCGGTCGGGACGAGGCCGAGGTCCGCGCCCTCCTCGCGCCCGAGCCCGCGGCCGGCGCGCGCCCGGTCGACGACGACCGCGCCCTGACCCGGCTCGCCACCGACCTGGACCACCTCGAGCACGACGCCGGCGTGCCGGCGCCGGCCACGACGACACCGACCACCACGCCCCCGACCGACGAGAGGGACCCCCGATGACCGACCCCACCCCCACGGACCTGCCCACCGCCGAGCAGGCCCGCGCCCGGCTCGGCGCGGTGCGCGAGGAGGTCGCCAAGACCGTCGTCGGCCAGGACGCGGCGGTCTCGGGGCTCCTCGTCGCGCTGCTGTGCGGCGGCCACGTGCTGCTCGAGGGCGTGCCGGGCACCGCGAAGACGCTGCTCGTGCGCACGCTGGCGGCGACGTTGGACGTCCGCACCCGGCGGGTGCAGTTCACCCCGGACCTCATGCCGGGCGACATCACCGGCTCGCTGGTGGTCGAGCGCGGCGGCGACCTCACCTTCCGCGAGGGCCCGGTCTTCACCAACCTGCTCCTGGCCGACGAGATCAACCGGACCCCGCCGAAGACGCAGTCGGCGCTGCTGGAGGCCATGGAGGAGGGGCAGGTGTCCGCCGACGGCGAGACCCGGTCGCTGCCCCGGCCGTTCCTGGTCGCGGCGACCCAGAACCCCGTCGAGCAGGAGGGCACCTACCCGCTGCCCGAGGCACAGCTCGACCGGTTCCTGCTCAAGGTCGTCCTCCCGGTGCCCCCGCGCGAGGACGAGGTCGAGGTGCTGCGCCGGCACGCAGCCGGGTTCGACCCGCACGACGTCGGCGCGGCCGGCGTCCGGACCGTGGCGGGAGCGGCCGACGTGCTCGCGGGCCGACGAGCCGTGGCCGGGGTGGAGGTGTCCCCGGAGGTGCTCGGCTACCTGGTCGACGTGGCCCGGGCGACCCGCACCTCCCCGTCCCTCTCCCTGGGCGTGAGCCCGCGCGGCACCACGGCCCTGCTGCACGCGGCGCGGGCCTGGGCCTGGCTGACCGGCCGGGAGTTCGTCACCCCGGACGACGTGCAGGCGCTGGCGCACGCCACCCTCGTGCACCGCCTCGCGCTGCGGCCCGAGGCCGAGATCGAGGGCGTGGACGCGGCGGGCGTGCTGTCCGCCGCGCTGGCCTCGGTCCCGGTCCCGCGCTAGGCGCGCGCATGGCGATCACCGGACGCACCCCGCTGCTGCTGGCCCTCGGGCTGGTGGCGGTGCTGGTGCGCCCGGAGCCGTCCACCGTCTGGCTGTGGCTGGCCGTGGTGGGCGCGCTCGTCCTGCTCGACGTCGCGCTGGCCCCCTCGCCGCGGACGCTGCGGCTCGAGCGGGACCGACCGGGTCGGGTACGGCTGGGCGAGGCGGGCGAGACGCGGGTGCGGCTGACCGCCGGGCCCCGCCGCGTGCGGCTCCTGGTGCGTGACGGCTGGCAGCCCTCGGCCGGGGCCGGCCAGGACCGGCACCGCGTCCGGCTCGGCCCGCACGAGAGCACCGTGCTGACGACGACGCTGCGCCCCACCCGCCGCGGCGACCGGCGCGCGGTCGGGCTCACCGTGCGCTCGGCCGGCCCGCTGGGCCTGGCGGCGCGGCAGCGCACCGCGACCCTGGCGGGGTCGGTGCGGGCGTTGCCGGCCTTCGGCTCGCGACGGCACCTGCCCTCGCGCCTGGCCCGGCTGCGGGACCTCGACGGCCGCTCGGCGGTGCGGGTGCGCGGGCAGGGCACGGAGTTCGACTCCCTGCGCGAGTACGTGCGCGGCGACGACGTCCGCTCGATCGACTGGCGGGCGAGCGCGCGCAACCGCTCGGTGGTCGTGCGCACCTGGCAGCCCGAGCGGGACCGTCGCGTCGTCCTCGTGCTCGACACCTCCCGCACCTCGGCCGCCCGCGTCGGCGACGTGCCGCGGCTCGACGCCGCCATGGACGCCGCCCTGCTCCTGGGCGCCCTCGCCGGCCGCGCCGGCGACCGCGTGGACCTGGTGGCCGGCGACCGGCGGGTGCGCGCCCGCACCCGGGCCGGTGGCACCGCGGTCGTCGGCGCGCTGTCCGAGGCCATGGCCGACCTGGAGCCCGTGCTGGCGGAGGCCGACTGGTCGGGCCTGGCCTCAGCCGTCCAGGCCCTCGGACGGCACCGGGCGCTGGTGGTGCTGCTGACCCCGTTGGAGCCCGCGGCCGTGGAGGAGTCGCTGCTGCCCGTGCTCCCGGCCCTCACCGCCCACCACCGGGTCCTCCTCGCGTCCGTGCGCGACCCGGAGCTGGCCGCGCTGCGCACGCGCCGCGACGACGCCGCGGCCGTCTACGGCGCCGCGGCGGCGGAGCAGACCCTCGCCCGGCGCGCGGCCACCGCCTCGCTGCTGGAGCGGCTGGGCGTCGACGTCCTGGACGCCGATGCCGACCACCTGGCCCCGGCCCTGGCCGACCGGTACCTGGCGCTCAAGGCGGCCGGCCGCCTCTGAGCCCGTTCTCCCCGCGCTCCCCGTGCTCCCCCATGCTCCCCCGTGCTGTCCCGGGGTGCCGGCCCCGGCGTCCGCGAGCAGGGCACGTGACCCACGTCCTGCGGCGGATCTCGCCGCCCCGCGCCCTCGGGGACCGGGCAGGAACGGGTGCCGAACGGCGCAACACCCGCGCTGCCTCGGCGCAACGGGGCCCTCACACCGGGCTGCCACCGTCTCGCGCACCGCCGGGAACCGCCCGGCGCCGAGACGGAGGCACGCATGTTCCACCTGGGATGGTTCCTCGGCGACAGCACCGGCATCCACCAGTGGTGGGGTCCGTGGTCGTCCACGAACGCGACCGACTGGATGAAGCCCGACATCTACGTGGACCTGGCGACGTCGCTGGAGCGCGGCGGCTTCGACCTCATGTTCATCGAGGACACCGCGATGGTGGAGGACACCTACGGGGGCTCGATGGAGATGAGCCTGAAGTACGGCGAGATGGTGCCGAAGAACGACCCCATGCTCTACATGCCGCTGATGGCGCAGGCGACCCAGCACCTCGGCCTGGTCGGCACGGTCTCCACGATCCAGTACCCGCCCTACCTGGCCGCGCGGCAGGCGGTCTCGATGGACCACGTGACGAAGGGCCGCTCCGGCATCAACGTCGTCACCTCGGTCTCGCACCGGGTGGCGCAGAACTTCGGCTACGACCAGCACCTGGCCCACGCGGAGCGCTACGCGATGGCCAACGAGTGGATGGACGTCGTCTCCGCGCTGTGGGAGTCGTGGGACCCGGACGCGGTGCTGATGGACAAGACCGAGCCGCGCTTCGCGGACCACACGAAGGTCCACACGATCGACTTCGAGGGCACGTACTTCAAGGTCCGCGGCCCGCTGAACACGATGCCCGGGCCGCAGCGTCGTCCCGTCGTGGCGCAGGCCGGCAACTCCACCCCCGGCCGCGAGCTCGCCGCCGCGCACGCGGACTGCATGCTGGCGCTGTGCAAGAACCCCGACGAGATGCGGGCCCTGCGCCAGGACATGGACGCCCGGCTGATCGCCCACGGCCGCAAGCCGGGCGACCTCAAGATCCTGTTCATGACCATCCCGGTGGTCGCCGAGACCGACGAGGACGCCCGGGAGCTCCAGCGCCGGGCCGAGGCCGCGCGGCACGACCAGTCGGCGATCGACATGCGCCTGTGGGCGATGAGCTACGCCTCCGGCGGCACCATCGACTACGGGAAGTTCGACCTCGACGGCCCGGTGCCGCAGGAGATCGGCACCGGTGAGACCACCACCGCCAAGGCCTGGCTGGAGAACAGCGAGGACATGACCCTGCGCGACCTGGTGACCGGCCCGTTCAACTACGGCATGGACTTCGTCGGCTCCTACGACACGGTGGCGGAGCAGATGGGTGAGGCGATGGACGCCGCCGGCGGCGACGGCTTCCTCATCTACAAGCCGGTGACCCGCAAGCACATCATCGAGATCACCGACGGCCTGTGCCCGGCCCTGCAGGAGCGCGGCCTCATCCGCACCCGCTACGAGCACCCGACCTTCCGCGAGAACCTGCTGGCCTTCTGATCCTCACCGGCTCAGCCTCACCTCCGACAGGCTCAGCCGCGGACGGCGACGCGGTCCTCCAGCAGGGTCGCGTCCAGGTCCCCGGTCACGCCGCGCGCGGGCGCGGCGCGGCCGGGGACCACCACGTAGAGCACGAAGGCCACCTCGGCCAGGACCCCGATCGCCAGGCGGGCCCACGTCGGCAGCCCCGACGGCGTCACGAAGCCCTCGATCAGGCCGGAGACCGCGAGGACGCCCACCAGCCCGAGCGCGACGGTGCCGGCGGTGCGACCCGCCTCGGCCAGCGCCTGGCTGCGCGGGCGCGGGCCCGGGTCGATCCAGGCCCAGCACAGCCGCAGGCCCACCCCACCGGCCACGAACACGGCGGTCAGCTCCAGCAGGCCGTGGGGCAGCAGCAGCCCCCAGAACTCCGCTGCCGCGTCGTGCCGGTGCATGATCGAGCCGATCACCGCGAGGTTCGCGACGTTCTGGAACAGCACGTAGACCACCGGCAGCCCGAGCACGCCGAGCGCCAGGCACAGCGCGCTGACCCAGGCGTTGTTGACCCACACCTGGAACGCGAAGTGGGAGGCGGCGTACTCGCTGTAGTACCCGGCGAAGTCGGTCTCGACGAGCTGGTCGACCTCGGCCGGGGTCAGCAGCTGCTGCTCCACGCTGGGGTGCGCCAGCAGCCAGAGGATCATCACGGCGGTGACGGCGACGTTGGCCGCCGCCGTCCCGACCCACCACCAGCGCAGCCGCCACAGCGCCGCCGGGAAGCGCGCGGTCCAGAAGGTGGCCACGCCGGCCCACGTGCCGACCCGGGTGCCGACCGCGCGACCGCGGGCCCGCCCGAGCAGGGCCGAGAGGTGGGCGACCAGGTGGGGGTCGGGCGCGCTCGTGCGCAGCACCGAGAGGTGCGTGGCCACGCGCTGGTACAGGTCCAGGAGCTCGTCGGCCTCGCGCCCGTCGAGGCGGCGGCGGCCCACCAGCTCCGCGAGCCGGCGCCACTCCTCCGCGTGCGCCTCGGCGTAGGCGTCCAGGTCCATGCGCGCCAGCCTATGCTCGCGGCGATGACTCCGTCCGCCGCACCGCCTCCCCCGCCCGAGCACGCCACCGTCACCGACGACGACGTGGTGGTCGGTGAGGGCGTGGCGCTGGACCTGCCGGCGGCCGGCGTCGGGCTGCGGCTGCTCTCGGGGTTCCTCGACGTGGCCGCGACGGGGCTGGTGCTGGTGGGCGCGGTGCTGCTCGCCACCGTGGCGACCGCCGACGTCGACCTGGCCCTGCAGACCGCGGCCACGATCCTCGCCACGGTCGCCTCGCTGCTGGTGTGGCCGGTGCTGTGGGAGACGGCCAGCGGCGGCCGCTCCCCCGGCCGGTTCGCCCTGGGCCTGCGCGTCGTGCGGGACGACGGCGGCCCGATCACCGCGCAGCACGCGTTCGTCCGCGCCCTGCTGGGCGTGGTCGAGATCTGGCTGACCTCCGGGGCGCTCGCGCTGCTGACCGTGCTGCTGCACCCCCGGGGCAAGCGCCTGGGCGACCTCGCGGCCGGCACCTACGTCGTGCGCACCCGGGTACCTCTGCGCTGGCGCGGCGGACCGGGCCTGTCCCCGGCGCTGGCCGGCTGGGCGACGACGGCCGACGTCGGCCCGCTGCCGGTGGGCCTCGGGGTGGCGGTGCGCGAGGTCCTGACCCGCAGCCGCGACCTGGACCCCACGTCCTTCGACCGGGTCACCGCGGCGCTGGCCGCGCAGGTCGCGCCCCACGTCTCGCCCGCGCCGCCGCCCGGCACCCGGCCGGCGGACTTCCTCGCCGGCGTCCTGGCCGTGCGGCGCGAGCGGGACCGCGCCCGGCTCGCCCGCGACGCCGACCTGCGCAGGAGGCTCGTCGGGCGCTGATCAGGCGTGGCCGGAGAGCACCAGCCCGTTGCCGGCCTCCAGCCGCCAGCCCTGGGCCACCGGCCCGCCGAGACCGACGACGCCGGAGCTGACCACGCGCACCGGCACCCGGTCCGCGACGAGCTGCTGGACGACGCGTCGCTGCTCGGGGCTCAGGTGCGCCTGGGCGGGGATGCGCCAGGCCGAGGTGCCCGCGCCACCGCCGGAGACGTGGTCCGGTGCGCCCTGCTCGTCCATCACCATGGTCTGCACCTCGTCGGCCGCGACGTGCAACGTCATGCCGCCGCCTTCGCTGGAGATGTCGGTGACCCGACCGTGCTCGTGGGAGGTGACGAAGTGCCGGCCGAGGTCGGGCAGGTGCCGCATCTCGGCGAGACGCCGCCGCAGCACCAGGGCCAGCGCCGTGCCCGCCGCCGCCAGCGCCGCGACGGCGAGCAGCGCGAGGAAGGCCGCCACGACCAGGGCGTTGCCGATGCCCAGCAGCACCGTCGCCGCCAGGCCGGTGCTGAGCACCAGCAGCGCCACCGCGACGGGCAGCGCCGGCGACGGCGGGCGCACCGCGCCCGCGAGCGGGCCCGGGTGGGCGCCCGTCGGCGCAGGGGTCGGGCGGGACGGGGAGCGGAACGGCGAGCGCATGGGACCTCCGGCGGGGCTTCGTGGGTCCGGCCAGGCTCCGCCGCAGCCTCGTGCCGTGGCCCATCGCGGGCTGTCGGCCGCCTGTGAGCGGGGCTGCCTGCGCCGGTACGCACTCGGGGAGGGAGGATGGAGGACGTGGTCGACGTCGACGCCCTCTGGGACTTCTCCGACCCGGGTGCGTCCCTCGACCGCTTCCGGGCCGCGGCCGAGGACGCCCGGGGCGACCAGCGGCGGGTGCTGAGCACGCAGGTGGCTCGCGCGCTCGGCCTCCTGGACCGCTTCGACCAGGCGCGAGCGGTGCTCGACGAGATCGTCACCGGCCTGCGGCCGCCGGTCACCGCCGAGGTGGGCGTCCGCATGGCGCTGGAACGCGGTCGGGTCGAGCGCTCGCGTGCGCTGGCACACCCCGACTCCTCCCCCGGCGACCCCCGCGCCCGGCCCCTGGGCCTGTTCCGCGAGGCCGCGCTGCTCGCGCACGCCGCGGGGCTCGAGGCCCTGGAGATGGACGCCTGGCACATGGTGTGCCTCGAGGTCCCGGCCGAGGAGCAGGTCGACGCCCACGAGCGAGCACTGGCCCGGGCCGAGGCCTGCCGGGACCCGCGGGCGCGGGCCTGGGCGGGGTCACTCCTGCACAACCTGGGCATGACGCACGCAGACGCCGGCAGGAACGAGGCCGCCCTCGAGGCGTTCACCCGCGCCCTCGCGGTCCGCGAGGAGCAGGGCGACGTGGAGCGCGAGCGGATCGCCCGCTGGATGGTCGGGTGGACGCTGCGGCTCCTGGGACGCCTGGAGGAGGCCCTGGCCGTCCAGACGGCACTGCGCGCCGACCTGGACGCCGCCGGGCTCGAGGACCCCTACGTCGACGAGGAGCTGGCGCTGCTGCGTCGGTAGGTCAGGTCGGTGATGCTGCGGCCCGCCTCCGTGCCCTTGCGCTCGAACCGGGTCACCGGGCGCGCGTCCCAGCGGTCGACGACCCCGCCGGTCAGCAGCGGCTCGGCGTCCAGCACCTCGACCATCTGCTCGGCGTAGTCGGCCCAGTCGGTGGCCAGGCGCCACAGCCCGCCCTCGACCAGACGCTGGGCCAGCACGTGGGAGAACGCCGGCCCGACCAGCCGGCGCTTGTGGTGCTTCTTCTTGTGCCAGGGGTCCGGGAAGAACGTCCACACCTCGGCCAGCTGCTCCGGCTCCACCAGGTGCTCGATCGCCCACTGGGCGTCGACGCCGATGAGGCGCACGTTCTCGGCCCCGGCCTCGGCCAGCTTCCACAGCGTGTCGGCCACGCCGGGGCGCCAGACCTCGAAGGCCAGCACGTTGACGTCGGGGCGCGCGGCGGCCAGCGCAGCGGTGGCGTCCCCCACGCCCGAGCCGATCTCCACGACGAGCGGCGCCTCGCGGTCGAACCAGGAGGAGAAGGTGAACCCGTGGCGGTCGACGGCCTCGTCCGGGATGACCCAGGCGGCCTGGTGCGCGTGCCACGCCTCGGCCTGCCGGGGCGTGAAGCGGGCCCCGCGGCGGGAGTAGCTGAGCACCTCCCGCAGCCTGCGCCCGTCCTCGGTGAGCTTGTGGTGGGGACGAGCGGGAGTGACGCCTTCGGACATGGGCTCATTCTCACCGGGCCGGCCCGGTGCTTCGAAATGGCCGGAGCCCCCGGTCCTCGTGCGAGGACCGGGGGCTCCGGGTGGTGCAGGTGCGGGCCCGCCGGGGCGGGACCGCTCAGATCACTTGCTGATCTTGGTGACCCGGCCGGCGCCGACGGTGCGGCCACCCTCACGGATCGCGAACCGCAGGCCCTCGTCCATGGCGATGGGCTGGATGAGCTCGACGGTCATCTCAGTGTTGTCGCCCGGCATGACCATCTCGGTGCCCTCGGGGAGGGTCACGACGCCGGTCACGTCCGTGGTGCGGAAGTAGAACTGCGGACGGTAGTTGTTGAAGAACGGCGTGTGACGGCCGCCCTCGTCCTTCGAGAGGATGTAGACCGAGGCCTCGAAGTTGGTGTGCGGGGTCGTGGTGCCCGGCTTGGCCAGGACCATGCCGCGCTCGACGTCCTCGCGCTTGGTGCCGCGGAGCAGCAGACCGACGTTCTCGCCGGCCTGGCCCTCGTCGAGCAGCTTGCGGAACATCTCGACACCGGTGACGGTGGTCTTCGACGAGGTGTCGCGGATACCGAGGATCTCGATCTCCTCGCCGACCTTGACGATGCCGCGCTCGATACGACCGGTGACGACGGTGCCACGACCGGTGATCGTGAAGACGTCCTCGACGGGCATGAGGAACGGCTTGTCGGTGTCGCGCTCCGGCTGCGGGATGTACTCGTCCACAGCGTTCATGAGCTCGACGATCGAGCCGGCCCACTTCTCGTCGCCCTGGAGCGCCGGGAAGGCGGCAACCTGCACGACCGGGACGTCGTCGCCCGGGAACTCGTACTCGGAGAGGAGCTCGCGCACCTCCATCTCGACGAGCTCGATGAGCTCCTCGTCGTCGACCATGTCGCACTTGTTCAGGGCGACGACCAGGGCGGGCACGCCGACCTGGCGGGCGAGCAGCACGTGCTCACGGGTCTGCGGCATCGGGCCGTCGGTCGCGGCCACCACCAGGATCGCGCCGTCCATCTGCGCGGCACCGGTGATCATGTTCTTGATGTAGTCCGCGTGACCGGGGCAGTCGACGTGGGCGTAGTGACGCGCCTCGGTCTGGTACTCGATGTGGGCGATCGAGATCGTGATGCCGCGCTGACGCTCCTCGGGAGCCTTGTCGATCTGGTCGAACGGCGAGGCCTCGTTGAGGTCCGGGTAGGTGTCGTGCAGCACCTTCGAGATCGCGGCAGTCAGGGTGGTCTTGCCGTGGTCGATGTGACCGATGGTGCCGATGTTGACGTGCGGCTTGTTCCGCTCGAACTTCGCCTTAGCCACTGGGGGCTCCTCCTGGTGTGGTTGATACTTGACTCGTGGTGGTACTGGGTCCCGGCCGCCGTCGTGACGGCCGGGACAGCTGGTGCCGAGGCACCGGGAACTGTTACTCGCCCCGGGCCTTCTTGACGATCTCGTCGGCGACGTTCGAGGGAACCTCGGCGTACGAGTCGAACTCCATCGAGTACGAGGCCTGACCCGAGGTCTTGGACCGCAGGTCACCGACGTACCCGAACATCTCGGACAGGGGGACGAGACCGGAGACGACGAGGTCACCGTTCACTTCCTCCTGGGACCGGATCTGGCCGCGGCGGGAGTTGATGTCGCCGATGACGGTACCCAGGAAGTTCTCCGGGGTGGTCACCTCGACGGCGAACATCGGCTCCAGCAGGACCGGCTTGGCCATCCGGCAGGCCTCCTTGAAGGCCTGGTTGCCGGCGATCTTGAACGCGAGCTCCGAGGAGTCCACGTCGTGGTACGCGCCGTCCTCGAGGGACATCTTCACGTCCACCATCGGGTAGCCGGCGAGGACGCCGAACTGCATGGCCTCCTGGGCACCCTGGTCGACGGAGGGGATGTACTCCTTGGGCACGCGACCGCCGGTCACGTTGTTGACGAACTCGTAGCCCGCACCCAGGCCGGTCTCCTCGTCCACGTTCGGCGCGATCGAGATGACGACCTTCGCGAACTGGCCGGAACCACCGGTCTGCTTCTTGTGGGTGTAGGAGTGGCCCGAGACCTCGCGACGGATCGTCTCGCGGTACGCGACCTGCGGCTTGCCGACGGTGGCCTCGACCTTGAACTCGCGCTTCATGCGGTCCACCAGGATGTCCAGGTGGAGCTCGCCCATGCCCGAGATGATGGTCTGGCCGGTCTCCTCGTCGGTCTTCACGACGAAGGTCGGGTCCTCCTCGGCCAGACGCTGGATGGCGACACCCAGCTTCTCCTGGTCCGACTTGGTCTTCGGCTCGATGGCGACCTCGATCACCGGGGCCGGGAAGGTCATCGACTCGAGCACGACCTGGTTGGACGAGTCCGACAGGGTGTGACCCGTGCGGGTGTCCTTCAGGCCCATGACGGCGACGATCTGACCGGCGCCGACCGACGCGATCTCCTCACGCTTGTTCGCGTGCATCTGGTAGACCTTGCCGATCCGCTCCTTGCGGCCGTTGGTCGAGTTCAGCACCGTGGCGCCGGCCTCGAGCTTGCCGGAGTAGACGCGGACGAAGGTCAGCTTGCCCAGGTGCGGGTCCGCGGCGATCTTGAACGCGAGCGCGGCGAGCGGCTCGTCGTCCGAGGGCTTGCGGACGATCTCGTTCTCCGGGGTCTCCTCGGCGTCCGGCTTGTGACCGACGATGCCGTCGACGTCGATGGGCGACGGCAGGTAGTCGATGATCGCGTCGAGCAGGGGCTGCACGCCCTTGTTCTTGAACGCGGTGCCGGTGAGGATCGGGTTCACCTTGTCGGCCAGGGTCGCGGCCCGGACGAGCTTCTTGATGGTGGGGACGTCGAAGACGTCGCCCTCCTCGAGGTACTTCTCCATGACCTCGTCGTCGGTCTCCGCGAGGGTCTCGACGAGCTTCTCGCGGTACTCGGCGGCCTTGTCGGCGAGGTCGGCCGGGATCTCCTCGACCACGTAGTCCTCACCGGTCACGGTCTCGCCGCGCCAGACCTTGGCGTTCATCTCGACCAGGTCGACGACACCGATGAAGTCGCTCTCGGCACCGATCGGCAGCTGCATCACCAGCGGGGTGGAGTTCAGCTTGGCGACGATGGAGTCGACCACGCGGTAGAAGTCCGCACCGGTGCGGTCCAGCTTGTTGACGAAGCACATCCGCGGGACGGAGTACTTGTTCGCCTGGCGCCACACGGTCATGGTCTGCGGCTCGACGCCGGCCACGCCGTCGAACACGGCGACCGCGCCGTCGAGGACGCGCAGGGAGCGCTCGACCTCGACCGTGAAGTCCACGTGGCCGGGGGTGTCGATGATGTTGATCTGGTGGTTCTTCCACCAGCAGGTCGTCGCGGCGGACGTGATGGTGATGCCGCGCTCCTGCTCCTGCTCCATCCAGTCCATCGTCGCGGCGCCGTCGTGCACCTCGCCGATCTTGTAGGAGATGCCGGTGTAGAAGAGGATCCGCTCGGTGGTGGTCGTCTTGCCGGCATCGATGTGAGCCATGATGCCGATGTTGCGGACAGTCTTGAGGTCGGTCGTGATGTCGACAGCCACGGTCTGGTCGCGTTCCTTAGGTCGAAGGGGTGCGGTGGGGCGGGGGGGGGGGGGGGGCCGGGCGCCCCCCCCCCCCCACCCCCCCGGGGGGGGGGGGGCCGGGGGTGGGGGGGGGCCCC